>JAITLW010000361.1 GCA_031277715.1 Sphingobacterium sp.
TGGAAATACCTTTGCGAATGCGAGCGCTTCGATTTTTGGTTATGTTGGTGAATTAGAGGTAATAGATGGTGCTGCGGAAAGTCAGATCAGTTTAAAACGCCTGTTCAGCCAAGTGAAACTTGAGTTTACGGATGCTTTGGATCTATCCGTTATTTCAAAAATCGGAATCAGCCAACAGCATGATCCATTTTTCTATGCTCCTTTTAATCCGCAATTAGCAAATCCTATTTTGGATCAGACAGATATAGATATAACTACTGGTTTTAATACCAATAAGCAATTGGTCTTTAATCAGTTTATGGGAATCCAACCCGCTGAGGTCCCCGTAAAATATACCATAGTTGTGTACCGTTCTACGGGGGTTTTACGTACGTTTCGGCTCGAAAGTACATTAAAAAATAATATGCAGCTTGTCTTTCGGGGAAATCTTTTAGATCAATCAAGTTCTAGTGGTAAGTTTCAGATTTCCAAACAAATGGATTGGGATGGTCAAAAGGAAGGAGAATTCTAGTCATAAAAACATCTTTTGAAATCAAAGTTTGTTGCTTACTTTTAAGCAGTAAACTTTGATTGTAGATGATCAGACACGTATTGACGACCCTATTTTTAGTTATTATCCTAAGTTGGACTCCGGTTTTAGGACAATATACAGTAGAATCCCTACCTAACCCAAAAACACAAGGACAGAATTATTTTGTGAGTGATCCTAATGGGGTATTAGGTTATTACACCGTTGCTGAATTGAATGATATCTCACAAAGTATCGATAGCCTTACCAAAGCGGAGTATGCAATTGTCATCGTCGATGATTATGTTGGAGATAGCGATTTTGAATTTGCACTTAGCCTCTTTAATAGTTGGGGGATAGGAAAGAGTGAATCGAACAACGGCTTGTTGTTATTTATATCTAAAGACAGGCGTGAATATCGCTTTATATCGGGATATGGAATGGAGGCAATTTTCCCTGATGCTTATCTCAAACGTGTTGGTGAAACTTATTTGGTGCCTAATTTTAGAAATGGGGACTACGACCAAGGTGTATTGGAAGCCTCGCGCTTTATCGAGAAGATACTGAAATCACCAGACTCTGTGGCTGAGCTAGAGCGTTTGATGCCCGATGCTGCTCCTTTCTGGAGTATGCGCAATCCTGTTCTAGTAAATACCTTATGGATGTTGGCCTTGTTTACAGGATTGTACCTGTATGTCCACTATATTTCTGGACGTATATTAAAAGGCACAAAGAACAAACCGAAGCTTATTGCACCTATATTCTGGGGAATGGGTTGTATGTTGTTGTTGATGTTTTTAACGCTTTTTATCTTTGTTTTTATCTTCAATAATCTGGAGGAGATCTACCAACGGAAGAATTTGCCCTATTTTGCTTTTATTCTCCTAGCTCTGATACTTGCGATGAAAATTACGAACGGAAGGACTAAAATAATCGAGAGTTTTAAAGATGAAGAGGATCTACAACAAGGCTTAAAAAGGTATGTGAAATATTTATTCATACCTATGTTATTGACACCATTAGCGTGGTTTGATTTGGGAGGTATTTTGAATCGTTTTCGACGTAATGCAGGTCGTTTTACTCCTCCTGATACCAGTGGTAGTTGGGTTAGGATAAATCGTGGAGATGCCAAAGCAAAGCCACAGCAGTACCTTGACTCTGGTCAAAAGAAAGAAGAGTCTATCAAGAGCTTGCGTTATGAAATATGGATCAATACTGCTAGCAAGGAGGTTCGACTATTGCCTTGGGATAAAAGCTCGCATTATCGGGACTGCCCGGAATGCCACTATTTTACGCTGGAAGTCAACAAAACGCGGACTATTCGTTCGGCGACTTACTCCTCTTCTGGCGAAGGAGAAAAGTTTGATTCCTGCCAGAACTGTAATTACTTTAAACATATAGGCTTCTTTACTATTGCGATGAAGAGTAGAGAGTCGAGTAGTGGTTCTTCGGGAGGAGGAGGCTCCTCGAGAGGTGGTGGCGGTGGTAGCTTTGGAGGGGGGCGCTCTGGAGGTGGAGGGGCAGGAGGACGATGGTAGTCATCCTCCCATTGTTCCACTTAGTTTAAATTGTTGAGTAGGTTGTGCTCAAATTTTTTGAACTCAGCCTTATTGTTCTTAAGCAATTCATGAATGCTTTTGAATGTTGTTTTTTTCTTTATCTTCCCGTTTTCGATACCTTCTATAAGAATACTGCCATCAGATTGAATGCTTGGGCGTATTCCATAGGCAATTGTTCCATTCTGATCAAATTCGACGGTTGTTAGTATATCTTCCATTTTAAAAGCGAAATTCTCGCTGATACCATACTCAAATGTTTCCTCCAGATCCTCTGTCTCAAATTTGTTGAGAAATTTGTTAAGCAAGGCCTGCATGTCTGTTGTGTTATTCATAGGAAACATGGGGTATAGCTTCATGACGAGATCATTATGGTCGATGTTTTCGTCCATGAAAGGGAGGGTAGAGGTTGCGAATGTTTTGATTTGCCCATCTTTGATATAATAAAATGTTATTGAGTTTGGACTACCTTCTTTTATTTGTATGCTTTCCTGTCCTTTTCTGAAGATTTGATTGTCCTTATAGAGGTCAGCAATGATATTTTGATTTGCCTGATATGCCTTTATTACTATAGGAGAGTTTCCTCCGGATATGGATAAAATGTCATTGTCGAGTTGGAAGGATATACGGGCAAAAAAATGCATGCCAAATAGATTGACATCAAAGTGATTTACCTTTCCATCTGTGTAATCAATTTGCAATAAACGTTCTCTTCCTACACTTTTGTAGCAGGGACCAGATAACGGATTTCCATCTTTGTATGTCGTTTTTACGGTATAGAGATAGTGCTCGTAATTTTCTAACTGTTCTATAAAATCAAATGAATATTTGTATTTAAGAATTCCGTTTTCGTAATAATCTACTAGAGAGATGTCATCAATTAGGGTATCTAGTTTAAAGAATCCGTTGAAAGGTTTCTGATTTTTGAAATATCCTGTATAGGATGCTTTCGGTTGTTCTTTGATGGTAAAGTCGAAATAGGAGACAGACTGTAGCAGGTTGTTATCAAATTCTTCGATAGACAGTAGTCTGTTTTCGTCACGGCTATGGTAGATACTTCGGGTCTTAACTTGCCCATCTACATAAGTAAGTTTTATATTGTCCTCCCGCACTGTTCCAGAGATAATTTGATTATTTCTATATAGGCTTTCCCCAATAAGACTATCGGCATCATAAGTTTTTCCGTATCCTTCACGAACTCCATTTTTCATTTCGTATTCTTCTTTTAATTCTTCAAAATACAAGTTGTCGAATACGCGCTGTATGCCCTCCTGGACGCCGTTTTTGTACTGTAGAATTTCGTAAAGATTGGCCTCATTAAAGAATGTGCCTTCCCACGGTTGACCGTTCTTATATGAGCCTTTTGCAAGTATTTTGGTGCTATCTTTTTCTTTGAGAATTTCTGTCTCTACTTTGATGCCATTATGTAGTTTGAATTCTTTTATGACTCCTCCCATTTCATCCGTAAAATTACCATCATAAGGTTTGTTGTCTCGGTATATGTTCTTCTGAATGGGCTTGTTGTTTTGATATATATTGACTTCTTGGAGTTCATCCTGTTTAAAAATGGATTGATACAGTGTGTCCCCATTATTACTATAGACTATCGATGTGCCATACCTTTCTCCATTTTTGTAGGGCATTGTTTCTCGGATCTGTGTAGCAATATAGTTTTTAGTATAGTACTCTTCTTCTGTGTATGATGTGCTACGTGTCTCGCTTTCATACTTTCTTTCTGAAATAAATTTACCTTCCTTATTCCAGGTCTTTTTATAGACTTCGGCCGTTCCTCCATACGGTTTATAGGCTACTTTAGTTTCACTGGCTTTGTTCCCATTCTCCCAAAATACCGTAATGAAGTAAAAACGCTGTTCTTTCGTTTTAGTGACAGGGTCTGTGGGGACAGCAATTGTTTTCTCTAGCATTACTCCTTCATCAGAAGGGGTATATTCATAATATGATATGGGCTGAGCATAACTGAAATTGCCAGAGAGTTCTTCTGAAGGAGATATATACCCTGTCGCGATTACTTTGTTATGCAGATAGGTTGTGATTTTTTCCTTTTTCCCGGTTGTCGCGTAGTTTACCGTTTGCCATAAGCTGCCATCAGCGTAGTAGTAGTTCAGTTGTTTGACGGTACTGTTGTTTTTGTATTGACTGAAGCTGGCGTCAAAGCCTTTCTCATCGTACCAATAGGCGTCACCTACATAAATCTCAGGGTTGTCTGCCATGATATATCCCTGCATCTGTAATTGACCACCTTTATAGTAGTCTCTTAGTAAAAGTAGCTCTCCTTCCTTTTTTAGTGGAAGAGGGCGATAATATGCATGTTTATCCTTGGTAGTTTCCTGCCAGTCTTCATCAAAGTATAAAATGTCCTGCGCTTGAACAATGTGTGTTGTCAAGATGGTTAAAAGTATGAAAGAGATTGCCTTGTACATCGTAATAAAATATTTATCCAAATATGGCGATAAAGCCATTAGGATAATAACATAATTTACAAAGCGGAATCGTCCTTTTTAAATCCGAAACACGGGCAGGCTAAAATCTATCTGTGGCGGCCATTGATCGCTTTGATAATGCCCTCTAGATTATCATTAAAATCCAGTAGCTGAGCATAGAGTTTTTCGTCCTTTGCTAAGCCTCCGTGTTTATTGTTTTTGCGAAAGATCTCTTTGATTTCCTGCCAGCGTTGTTGCTCTTGTGTTGTACTTAGTGAAGCGAGTTCCTTTAATTTTAATAAGTTACTTTCTGTGTCGGCTGTTAGTGTTTGAGATTCGCTTTCATAATGTGCCTGAATGATGTCTTTGATCTCTTTTTCATTCATAAGGGGGATCACTTGGCTTACTAGTTTGCTCATGTTGCGGTATGAACCCTGCATTTTGAAAGGAGGTTCGGTTCGATAGGAATCTTGCATTGCAGCACTTTGTATGTAATTTTTGTTGACTTTAATAACTACATCGCGTATGGTCAAAATATGCCTCAGTGTTACCATAAAATCATCTATTTCTTGCTTTAAGTAATTGCCTTCTAGGTCAGGCATTTCTTCTTTTTCGGACTCAACATGATCTATAAGAGTGTAAAAGTCGGAGAATGATTTGCTGGCAATTTTTTCTAGATACGGGTTTTCGATTGCAGCATTCTCAATAAGGCTAAGATTGAACAGATGCTCCGTGTCTCCGATTACGTCGCCCAAATTATAGACATCAGCACGGTTGGCTAACATGTCCGGTATTTGGAATTTTGATCCACTTTCTGTGTATGGATTTCCTGCCATAACGATACAGAAACGTTTACCTCTCAAGTCATATATTTTACTCTCTCCATTGAAAATACCGTCTATTTTGCGTTGTCCATCGGCCAAGGAAATGAATTTTTGTAGAAATTCAGCGTTTAAATGTTGTATATCATCGAGATACAACATAACGTTGTCAGCCATTTCGAAAGCTATATTTACTTTTTTCAATTCTTCCCGTTCGCCTGATGTTTTTGCTTCAATAGGGTCTATAGATGTGATAGTATGTCCAATCGTAGGACCATTTATTTTTACAAAATGCAATCCCATCGTTTTGGCGAGATACTCCATCAATGTGGTTTTACCATATCCTGGAGGAGATATTAACAGTAACATACCCATACGTGCAGTACGTTTATTGTCTCCAGAAGTCCCTAATTGTTTAGCGAGGTTATTACCTATTAGCGGAAAGTATACTTCATTGATGAGCTTGTTTCGAACGAATGATGTTAAGACTTTAGGTTCAAATTCGCTTATTTTTAATTCCTTTTCGTACGTTTTGCAGATTTCTTCTTTCTGCTCAACAAAAGATTGGAAGTGGGGAACATCCACTTGTGTGAATTGATCGAGTTGTGTAATGAACTGATGGTAGTTTAGGCTCAACGTCCCAGCTTCTAATGAAGGGTGGTTGCCTTTCAATCCCTCAATGGTGATGGTATCCTTACCAAAAAGTAATTGATAATCGTCTTTTGGAAAGAGTAACGAAACAGCCGTCTCCATTGCATAATTGCGGAGAGACTCTAGGTCTGGCGTCTCATCGATGAATGCATGAAGCCAGTTTAACGCCAGGTATATACGGTCCGTCCAGGAAAAATTAGCATTTTCTATATCCAATTGAAAATCCTGGGCCGATTTTTTTTCTTCGAGTAATCGGATAAAAGATTGCTTTAACTCGTCGGCAGCAGAGCTGAGTATAAATTTGCTATATTTGGTTAAGGTCTTGAACAGGTAGTCCGCGACATCCCATTTCGAAATGTTAGATCTGTCGAGGCTTGTGTTCCATTGTTCGAAATGATTCGCAATCTCTTCAAGGACTGATTGATATCTGTTTGAGGTAGGAAATGCTTTTAACATTCCAGAAATAGATTGTACCATCGTTATTATTCTGTTCTGATGTCCCTCATCTAAGTGGTGCCAGAATAATTGTGTCAATGCCCTAAGGTTACTACTATAGCGAAGTAAGTCTAGTTTTTCATCCAACGCCGCTAGGGTATTATATATCGCTTGAGCATCAACATTGTGTACACCTTTGACGTAGTTTTCGGAATAATTTTGCTCGACAGCTCGAGTAATAAATTCTTCTGCATTGAAAGCTATCGTCTTTTTGGAAGCTAGAAATGTTTTGTAAGCAAGATAAGCTGCACGGTAGGTGTTTTTATTTTCAGAAATAATTTCCTGATCCCATATGTCTTGGTAGATTAGTAGGTCTTTGCTCTCTACCTTTTGATAAAAGCTTGTGCCTGTCAGGTGAAAGAATATTTCTTCCTGTTTGCGTACTAATGTCAGTTTCAATGGTTGTTGGTTGACCGCAAACTTATGCTTTCCTAAGGCGATCACGTTTTCTCCATCGACAAATAGCTCTGTTTTATCACGTAGTATGCGTAGTGCATCTTCCTGCGATTTTTTGAGAAGGTTCTCTAAATTTTCTGCTTTCGAAACATCTTGGAGACTTTTTAAATCAGAGGCCAACTGACGTATTTTGTCCACCATTAAATCTGAAGCATAGAAGCTGAGGATTTCTTCTCGGGATAGGAAGGACTTGGATTTATTCTCGATGTTCTTTAATACGCGTAAACCGATTTGTTCGAGTGAAGTACTACGCTTGTTAATTTGTTCGACTAGTTGTTCTCTTCTAGCATTAAACGCTTTAATAATTTCATCTCTCTTGTCTGCGATTTTTAATGCAAACTCATCGAATTCAGAAAACTTGCTCTCTAATTCCTCTAATTGGACGATTACCTTGGTGTAGTAGTCATCGACTTTTTCTGTTGTAGTAGAGAGTTCCAGGTAATTGGTTACAGATTGCTCCAAAAGGGTAAGCTGTGCAGAGAATTCAGCTATCGCTTCTTGACTTTTTAATGAATTTAGCTTTCGGGTGAGTGATGCCCTAACCTCATTTAAGGTAGAGAAGATTAACGATATTTTTTCAATTATTTTTGTTGTATGCGTAACATCATCAATCTTTAGGCTGTTCAAGATATCAATCAGAAGTTCGAGATCTGTCGATATGTTGGTAATCGCTTGCTCAATCGGTTTGGCATCAAAAGCTTTGTTGATGTTCTCAATATGTAGCTTTTGTTCGTTTACACTTTTTTCATAGGGCAGGAGGGCCTCTTCCTTTAGCAAGAAGTCTATCGTCTGTTGAGATAAGCTTTCTGTGATAGCAGTGAGTTTAACCAGTAGTGCCTCTACGTGAGCGATATTAATGTATCTGACGTTTTTGAGGTCAATAATGATTCCCTGAAGCTTTCGGGCATCAGCTAATTGGCTGACGAGCTGATCCAATTGTTCGATAGTGGTGCTATTGAGCTTAAACTCCAGATCTTCTAATTTTTGATCGGCTAAGGATAGTTGTTCATTAGCGTATTTACGTTGAGTTTGAACTTTTACAAATTCGTCAATAGCGGTGTTTGCTATTTCTTGAATCTGAGAAAGAGGTGTCCCTAAGTTCTTGAGTGCTTCATCATTTATCCAAAAGTAGTTGTTTAAGATAGCGCCTGATTTTTTCTGGATATCTTCATAAAGCCCTTCATAACTATCTTCTTTACTAACGAGTTGTATAACTTCTTGTGTTTCGGCCATAGCCTGCACAATCTGTTTGTTGCCTACCTTGTACAATGGATCTTCTTTGCGGTCTTGATTTTCCTTTAAGACTCGCATGTAGGGCGTTTCCCAGATTTGTACTTGATGGTGTCTAGTTGCTTCAGCCTCCGTGCGGAAGTAAATAAGTGAACCATCCTGAAAGACCGTGAAACCATTACATATTATGGGCGTTTCGACAGTCTGTTGGATGATGTTGTAGGACATCAGCACATAGGTGTTACTCGCCGCATGAGAAAAGATGTAAAGATGATCTTCTCCGTTTGGTGAGGTTATTTTACGTAAGAATGAAAAATTGTCAAACTGATTGTCAAATACTTTGTGGCTACCATTTTGTAAGTAGTAACCGTTGGAGAATATTACCCCTTGACTATCCGGGAGTAGTATTGCCGATTGATTAAGGGATTTGAGGTTGGTGACTTCCTTGGTACGCAGGTTAAAAATATAAGCTCGAAACTCTTCTTGATAAGGTTTTATACGAATCGCTATAAGATTGCCTAAATCCGCGTAATAGTATTCCGCATCATCTAGCTGTTGGTCCGTATTGGCGACCTTCTCCGAATATATCCCTTTGCCCGACTCGGTATTGTTTTCTATCTTGAATGTTATATCTCCATGCAAGGCCTCGATAAATACCTTGTCCATGATGGAGATATGGGAGAATTTCCCTAAACGTCTGTCTTCTAGCGAAGTCTTTGTCCATTCGAATTCAAACTGAGCAGGAGGTTTTACCTCATGTACACTTCTATCATCTTGATAGATTAATTGTTCCCCCTTTATTAACCATTTGAAGGCTTTGAGATCCTCGTTGTTTTTACTGGTCTGGAAAATCATGTACAGATAGTTTTCTGTACGTCTGAATTTGGAGAAAATGGAATCTCTATAATATTTATAGAGATTCTGATAATCAGATATGAAAGTGTCGTTGTTTAATAGATCTAAAGATTGTGGTACAAATTGGTTATTTTCAAAGCGATAAATGCTAAAAACATCTTCCAGTTTGATTTCTGTACGTAATCCAAAATGTACGTTGTAACCGAAAATACAGATATTATCTACAGCAATAATCCCGCGGGCTACACAGTTGTTTTCTGTGCTGATCCGCTGATTTGCTTTGAGCACAAAATTTGTTGAATTGAATACCTCTCTACGAGCCTCATTGAGGTCCCGTAGGTTTTTCATCAATTCATCCTTTTGGACAACAAGTCTTTTGCGGATAATCTCATATGTCCCCGAATCTAGACTCGCATTCTGAAGTTCTGTTTTCTCTGTCATTAGATGCTGTTAAAACCTACTAGTTTTTGTATCGATTTGAAATTGGAGTTATAAAGTGATTTTTTTATTTGAGATGCCCAAATTTCTCGCTAATCCAAAAAGCGAATTGATAAAACCGGTATCTTCTTCCTCTTCTTTTGCTGTTGCCGCTTGTTGGAGCTTGATGAGTGCTGCAGAAACAGTCAAGTTCTTGATGTCATTGGAGGAAATCCCGTATTTGTCGGCTAGGTTTCTTATCTTTTCGGCAATATCTCCGTTTCCTTCAGGGGACAATAAGGAGTTTTTGATATCTGTCGCATGTTGTGAATTGTTGATTAAGTGATCAAAGCCTTTAGCGTTTGAAACTTGCTTCACTATGTTTTCGAAGAATAGTGTTTCTCCTCCTACGATGTCTATTTTAGCCGATTTTAAGGCCTCTGATAGGACTTGTGCCTGTGCGTGAGCAATGTCCTTTTGGATGCCAATATGTGCTAATTCAATGTCACG
>JAITLW010000262.1 GCA_031277715.1 Sphingobacterium sp.
CAAATACCGAATTGCTAGAGAGTGTTGCTAATCTCATAAAACTCTGACCATACTTATCAAAATCGTCTTGGCTAGGTAACGCTAATATATCTGTCTTATTCTCATCTCCTGGTTGCCTCCAACGATTAGCTATTTTATTATTATATGAACTATTAGTGCCATAACCATTCATATCTGGCATTTCCATTCGTGCTTTTTGTCCCGCATTAAAAACAGTGAATATGGATAAGTTAAAGCCTTTATAGTTAAAATCATTATTCCAGCCCCCACTATATAAAGGTCTAGATGTCCCATTCAACTCTAAGGAAGAAAGCACTGGATCAAACACTTTATTCCCATCAGCATCAAATGTTTGAGGACGCCCCAAGGCATCTAAGCCTGCCCACTTATAACTCCATAGAGACTCGCGCTCGTACCCCTCTAAATAAGGAACTACATTTCTTGGTCTATTAATCGTAGGGTTTGAATCTGTGATTTTATTATAGAGGACCTTACTTTTGTTATAGGCAAAATTGACCTTGGTATCCCAACTAAAGTCTTTAGTCTGGATAATACCTGCAGATAAAGCTAATTCTATACCCTTATTAGATAATTCAGCTGCATTTATTGATGCATTAGTTAAGCCGACTGTAGGGTCTAACTCTTGACTACCTAACAAATCGTAGCTATATTTATTATAGTAATCAAAAGATAAGGTATATCTACTCTGCAGTAATCCTAAGTCAAATCCACTATTAAATGTTCGCGTGCTCTCCCATCTCAATCTCTTGTTAGGAGGCGTTTGCAGTCGTGCGACAAAACTATCAGCAATACTATTAAAGAAGCGTGTAGCTGTTAAAAAGGTTGTCGTCGATCCCGCCCGATCAAAATTACCTGTAACACCAACAGTGCTTCTAAGGCTCAATTCTGAAATCAATGATGTATCAAAAAAGGATTCATTATGCACTAGCCACTTACCACCAACACTCCATAATGGTGTTTTTCTTAATTTAGGGTCAGCTCCAAATAGATTGGAGTAGTCATTCCTAAAGCTACCAGACATCGTATATCGCCTATCATACGTATAGGCCAATGTTGAGTAGAAAGAATACTCTCTGTTCTCTTTAAAGGACTGTCTGTTATACGAAGACGAACTGTATGTCTGTATTCTATTCTCCCAATCACGAACGCCTTTGGCAAGGACTTTGGCATCGATATCCTGCGAACTGTACAATTCCTCATCGAATCCAAGCATGCGTTGTTGCGCTCCATCTGTAGTGTATTTACTAATATCAAAACCCACCAACACATTCACGTAGTGTTTATCCATCAAGCTTTTTTTGTAATTCAATTGGTTGCGAGATGCAATTCTACGACTCCCGGTATTCGTCAAATCCAGCACATCGCCCACAGGTAATTTCTTCTCATATGTGTTGGTACTCTTATCATATGCGGTAAATCTATTGATAAGGCTTCTAGTGAAATAAGTTTCTTTATCGTATAGGTCTCGTTGCCGTCCTGACAAACGCTCGTACACAAAATCATTAGAGAGCGTTAATCCATCCCAGATTTTCCAATCAGCTCCAAAAATACTTCTTACCCCAAACTTCGAATTTTTATTATTCGTCAAGTCAACCTCCTGTAGAAGATTTAAACCATTATCAAAATAACCAAATCCTAAAAGTCTATCATTTTCTATTTTATTATAACCAAAATAGTTATAGACTAGGTTTCCATTTTCATCTTTTAACATCTGATAAGGTTGTAATTTCCGGATTTCACTTGTCAGACTACTATATCCCGTATTTCCCCAACCATATTCAATTGCTATATTACTACGTAAACTCACAAACTTTGCAAGATTATAGGTCATCCGATTCGTCAAGAGCATACTTTTACTCTGTACACCTCTAGTCCCTGCTACATTATCCTCAAAATTAGTCCCTGTGTAATAATTAAACCGATCTGAGCCTCCGGAAATAGCTAAAAAGTGTTTTTGATTAACCGCATTTCTCAATAACAAATCATCCACCTGCGATTGATTATCCATTACTGCCAAAAGCCCTAGACGTC
This sequence comes from Sphingobacterium sp., assembly GCA_031277715.1. Lineage (GTDB taxonomy): Bacteria > Bacteroidota > Bacteroidia > Sphingobacteriales > Sphingobacteriaceae > Sphingobacterium. Next base: position 2,053 of record JAITLW010000262.1, read on the forward strand.
TATCTCTTTCTTCAAGATCTATCTGTTTACGATCATATGCATTAATGATTCCTATAGACTCCGAATACCCTGAAGAATTACGATCAAACCTGGAAGATTTAATATAGCCTTTAGCATATTGTTCCTTCTCATAATCAATCACATCTGCAGCAGTCGCACGCTGTAAAGCGGCATAATCTGGCCGCATCTGCACGCGTAGATTGCCCGAATACTGAATCACCTGTGTGCCAGGTTTACCTTTTTTTGTGGTAATAACAATAACTCCATTCGAAGCCTGAGACCCCCATATTGCAGCGGCGGCGGCGTCTTTTAATACTGTAATATTAGTTATCTCATTGACATCGGGCATAATCGTTGCAGGAAAACCATCTACTACCATCAATGGAGACATTCCTGATCGCAAAGAGCTTCCTCCACGAACACGCATATCCGTCTTTCCGTCTGGTGTGGTATAACTATTCAAGCCTGCAACTGCGTTTTCTAATAACCTGTCCAATGAACTATTATTACGTTTTTGTATAAACTCTTCCTTTAATCCGCTACTAGCTCCCGTTGTATTCTCTTTAGAGATGTCCTGATATCCCGTATATACAATATCCACATCCTCGATTTGATTTTCAGCAACCAACATTTGAATGAGTACCTGTTGGCTTGCATTTTCGACAACATAGTCCTGTGGCTTATAACCGAGATAGCTTATCTGTACGTGCAATGGAAATTTGTCTGCCGATATTTTAAAATGTCCTTTCGTATCCGTAACTACCGTCGAATATTTACCCGAACTACTATACTTGATAATAGCCCCAGCAATAGATTCCCCCTTTTCATCAATAACACGTCCGCCTATCTCCTGTTGCAATGCACGGCCTATCTTGCCCCCCTTATTCGGATTGGACTTAATAATTACGGTCTTCTTATGCAAGGTATAATCTAAGGGTAATCCCTCAAAGAGCGCATCCAGTACCTCATTGATATCCCCTTTTACAGACACATCCACGCGAGTACCCGAGAAATCACCTCCCTCCCAGAAGAAATGATAACCACTATCCTTTTTTAAGCTTTCAAAAATCTGGCTCAAGCTTCTTTGTTTGGCCTGCACGTTCAATGTCTGCGCATACGAAAAACCTGGCGTGCTCTGTAATAGGTACAGACAGAAAAGTGCTGTTCCAAATTGCTTTACAGCGGGAACACGGCACAACCGCCAGTTTTTCCTAAAGGTAAACTGTTTCATAAAATTCGATTAGATTAAATTATTTATTATTGTGTTAGTTTTACAACCATCTGATTGTCTTTATTATAAAGGCGGTATTTAATTTTATC
>JAITLW010000264.1 GCA_031277715.1 Sphingobacterium sp.
CCTGATTATATTGTACAAGCCCGATAGTCAACAACGCTCTGGGGACGTAGCTACTCCGGGGATACTTATCAATCATCTTTTTAAGTCCTTTGATAGCACCATCGTAATCGCCGGTTAGGAAATATACGTAGGGAATCTCAAAGGCGACATCATCGGCATAGTCTGAGGCAGGAAATTTTTCGACGACAGACCGCAGGGTCTTGAGCTTGGCTTCATTGTCGCCCTGTAACCCTTGTAAAATACCGCGCTGGAACAAGGCATAATCCTGATTCGGGGCTTTATTATTGATGAGCTGGTCGTAATATTTGTTGGCCTGCCCGTAATTCCGCATGGCCAAATAGGAATCTCCTAAACGAGCAATGACGTCATAATATATCTTTTTGTCCGAGGAGCTCTCCGGAGTGGCTAGAAAGCGTTCAAAATACTGCGTTGCCATGCTATACTTATCGATGCGGAACGCAGCATAGGCCAAGGCATAGTTGGCATAATTGTATACATCGGTAGTCCGTGCGGCGGGCAGGCTGAGGAATCGGGAGAAGTTATCTACGGCCTCTTTGTACTTGCGGACTTCATACATCGCCTCGGCTTTCCAATAGGTCGCCAACGCAGCCATTTCCATATCTATCGGCAATTTTTCTGCCCGCATAAACATGGATATACTGTTTTCAAAGGCGCGTTCGTTATAAAACTCTAATCCCCGATAATAGGTTATCTTTTGATAGACCGCATCGCCTTTCGCCTTTCTTGTAGGGAATGATTCCAACAAATAGACAGCGGTCTCAAAATTACTGCCACCGGACAGGATCTCGGCGGTGCGTGTTTCACTATTCTCCTGTTTATCTGGTCCAAGATTAATAGTTGCGTATTTGAGTGCGAGATACTCTCGAAGGGGAGCCACTGCAGCCTGAATCGAATCTAGCTCGCCTAAGGCTTTGGCATAGTTATAAAGGGCGTCTGCTTTCAGCTCCTGATCGAAATCCATTCTCGATGCCTTGTAAAATGCAGCTCTTGCGCCTTGCTTATCTCCTGTTTCCTGGGCTATCTTACCTAAAGCAATAATGGAGCTCTGATAAAAAGCATCGGATGGCGTCACTTTCTTCAGAATGGAGGTGGCTCTTTCATACTCGCCGGCATGGTAGGCCATGATACCAATCCTGTTATTGTCTATGTTATTTCTTGCTGCATTGGGATACCTTTCGGGCAATGGGCTATGAAAGGGCCGTCTGAAATCATTCATGTCAAGATAGATGCCAGCGACAACCTGCCGCAATTCGGCCTCGAGGTCTCTCCGCTCAATTTTCATACTCGGACTCCGGCGCACCTTGACCGCATCGGCCAGCATGGGACGGTAATCACGTACAACCTCAATGGAATCCATGGTTGTTGGTTTCGTATTGACCTTTTGTTCGCTAGGTTGTTGTTTGGGGTCCTGTTGTGTTCCCTTTTGCTGTGCGTACCCTGTAAGTAGCAGAACGGAAAGAATCCCTGTAAGTATATGTTTCTTATGGTCTATGCTTTGTTTCAGTATCATTGTTCTTCGTTTTCTAAGCTTCTCCAATCTTTTCCTTAACCGGATAATAAATGATATGGTAATTTTCTCAACGTGTGCCATCCAAAGCTAAAGAATTCCAATCACAATTGGGCGAATTACTACAGCATTCGGAATAGCAACACTTACCTATGCAAGTAAGATGCATCAAAACCATGCCATAATCGAAGAACATCGATATCAACAGCCCCGTCTATCGGAAGAAACCAATCCTCATTCTTGGTCTATGCCCCCGACAGTGCTAATACCTATAAGTATTATAACGGTTTCTCTATTCTATTTCACAATCCGACCGGCCTGTATGACTTTCGCCGGCTCGAACAGCGAACGCAAATCAGCCAATGGGTCTTTGTCTAAGATCAGCATATCGGCACGCAATCCTTTTTTGAGATAACCACGATCATGCAAGCCTGTAACCTGAGCCGCATTATAGGTCAAACTCTCTAAAACCTGCAACCTGGACATTCCTGCCCGATCCTGATATAATAATGCTTCGTCATACAAGGGAACCATATCATTATTCTCTGGATAAATCCAATCGGTGCCTGCAACTATCTTTACACCTGATTGATGGGCTAGCTTTAAAATATCCAATGCGTAATCCAGCTTATTGTTGGTGGCATGAAAAACTGTTGGATCGAAAAAAACGTTATTACGCTTCATTTGTGTGAAGAAAGGATTCAAAATATCTGGATCAACTTTCATCCCTTCATATACTCTTTTCCATGCGTAACTGATGGTAAGGCTATCGGACGGAATCTGTTCGAAAATTACATCAGCGGCGTGGGAGATGCTATTGACAGAGAGTGATACCGCATCGGACGGTTTAATAGGGTATATTGTAGCGTGGCTCCATACCAGCAGGTTTTCCTTTCTTGCTGCTCTAACGATTTTTTCTAACAGCTCACGGGACATCTCTGCATAGGTTTTGATGGCCGTCACTCCAGCTGCTTTGGCCTGCTGAACGACCTGATCGATATTTGTTGTATCGCTGACTGCACGCTCCCACGGGGAAGTTCCCATTTTGATCCGGCTCCCCTGCGAAAACATTTCGAAATATTCGGGGCCGGCAAACTGGGCTGCGTAAAAGATATCCGGTCCTGCTTTTGCACCAGTTTTGATTTCTTGTTTATATTGTGCCAAAAAGGGTGCGTTTCCTGCCATATCGCGAACAGTAGTGATGCCATGCTGTAGCATGTTCTCCAATATTCTGTCGGTAGCGCTCCTTGCTTTTTCCAGATCGGAGAGATCTATGGTCGCCAAATGAATATGTGCGTCAAATAATCCTGGCACAATGTACTTGCCGGTACAATCTATCTCCTGGACATTACGGTCTGTTTTGATTTTCTTTTTTGAAATAGCCCTGATAAAACCATCCTGGATAAGAATAGATGCCTGATAGGGTTTGATATGGGATCTGCCATCTATTACGGTAGCATTATGTAATAGGATCGAATTCGTGTTTTTCTGTGCTAAGGATGAGACTACTCCTATATGGATAAGAAGAAGTCCGAGACAAAGGTTTTTAATAAGACGTTGTATCATTATAACAAAGGGTTTTAAATTGAATTTCTAGCGACAGGTATTATCGGTCAGCTTGTAGATAAGACAACTTGCACAGCCCTAAGATATATCTGCTGTTGAAATAATTATAATAACGCCCTGTTTTTCTGCTTAAGAGCCTCTACTGGCCTATTTTGCTTTTGAAGTAGCCATCTTGATGGTGAGAAATAATAAAGTGCTTGCCATAAACCATTTTTGGACTTTAATCCATCTCGGATTTTGAGCGAAAAAGCTTGCTACTTTTGCCGCAGTAAACACAATAAAAAAGTTGATGGTAAGGCTTACGCAAACCTGTACAACTCCTAACTCTAAACTTTGGAAAAGAATCGAACCATATTCAGGCTTGATAAACTGTGGGAAAAACGACAGGTAAAAAACGGCTACTTTGGGATTGAGTACATTGGTAAAAAATCCAATTGTAAATAACTTGCGAGGTCTATCGATCGTTATATTTTCATCCACTTCAAATAGGCTTTTACCATTAGGTCTGATTGCTTGATAGGTCAAGTATAAAAGATACATCGTACCAAGTACCTTTAGGATGGTGTACGCAACTGGAACGGCAAACAAAATGGCAGTAAGTCCGAAGGAAACCATCACGATGTGAAATAAAAAGCCACAAATAACACCAGCAAGTGACATCATGCCTGCTTTCCTCCCCTGGGTGATAGTGCGTGATATGATATAAACCATATTTGGTCCTGGACTGATCACCAATACGAACGCCGCTAATGCAAAAAATAAAACTTCATTGAATGGAACCATAACTTTATGAATATCTTATGTGGAACAAATTTTCTCTAATGTATGGTGCAAATAAAGTGAATTTTTGGAGCTTGTAAAAACTAAAAACACATTATTTATAGTATAGAATGAGGACAATGGCTTTTTTATTTTTGATAAGTTCGAGCAGTTTAAATACAACTCTTCGCTGAGCCGGAAAATTACGGTTTCAAATGAGAAATAGGCTAGAAAATCTTTTTTAATGCTGAAAAGAATCCAATATATCCTGACATTGGACTATATGTCGGAAATTATGATAAACAACTACCCGGAATGTATCTCCTAATCTTAGTTTTATCCACCTGGATATCGATATTGCTGTCTTCACTTTTGTCAAATCTGTATTTCTTGACTTTTCCAGAAGCAATAGCAACTGCGTCTGGTGTGCTGTAAACCGGTCCAAAGCATCTATATCAACATGGCTATCCAGTGGATCCATAGACGGAAAGGTCTTGATTTTCTTAAGCCGTTCTCGGGGTAACATGAGATTGGCAAAATAGCTCCCCAAAAGACCGGGTTTGAATACTGTTGATCTTTGGTGTTTTGATGCCTCGATTTGTTTACGAAGCTCGGGGATATAGAAATCTGCATAGCGGTTTAGATGTTCGATACACTCTAAAATACTCCAGCTATCGGAGTTCTGCTTATGCTGTAGTTCGGCCATGCTCAGCGTTTTGAAAACCTTGGCACGGGCTAAATCTCTTTCGGTATGTTCAACCAATTCATTAATTAATGCCTCTGTGTTCATAATAATCGTTTGCTCCAAATATCTAAAACATAAGGCATCAAAACATTGATTGAAATCATGACTTTTTTAATCTGGAAAGTGTCTCAGGTGCCATTCTGAGATAAGAAGCGATGTGTCTGTCGGGAATTTCCTGAAATAGTTGAGGGCTACGTTGTAAAACACGCTTATATCGCTCTGTAGGGGATGATAGCAGTATGTCTTTTTCGCGTTCTAGCTGCTGTACGATGAGCTGTTCCTGAATGATATTCCACAGTACTTTTAAATGCTCGCTTGAATTCATTAACGCGTGATAGCTTTGCTTTGAAATCACTTTTACCTCGGTCTTTTTGAGTGCTTGTATATAATAGTCTGTGGCATGCCCGGTGATGAAGCTGTCCAGCGCCGTGACGAAATTGTGTTTATAACCGAAACGGATAATGCGCTCTTCGTCGCCATCAATCATACTGACCTTGACACTACCTGCAACGATATAATATAGACTGTCCTCTACCTCTCCGGCAACACGTAAATATTCATTCCTTTTTATAGTCGTTGCTTTCTGCCAAAGAGCTGCTTTTTCTATCTCCTGATAGATTTGCTGAATAATGTCCATCTTTTTGTCTTCATTATGTCTGCTGATGTATGGCGACTACAACAGAACAGTCGGTGCAGATTTCAATATAAAGTGTTCCTTCTGAAGCATCGATCAATTGATCCCATTGGATTGCTCCCAATAATTTCATTTTCTTCTGACAGTCTGGACAATTCTCGTATTGCCAATCTTGGATCCAATCGGGGTTGCCACCGATGGTAGAGACATCGTCATTACCACAGGCAAAATATGCAGGCTTTTTGGTCAGCGACAAAACCATTTTATTATTCACTAGACTTGCGAAGTCCGCGTCGGAAATATATCTCTCGTTTGTATAGGGCTCTACGACTTCGAATGTACTCTCTCCATCCAACTGATAACGAACGATGGTTCTGTCACACATGCTTGCGCAATTGGGGCAGATAGGGATATTCAATTGCCCCGGCAGGTCCAAAAAGGATAGTCGCTGATCTTTTCCATCCAGGGATAATATATCAACGGTCTGGCAGGAGCAGATAGCGCATTCTTCAGCTCTTGCCTGGGCAACCAGAACAGCCTTGTCTTCCCGAGACTCTTTGATTAGTGAATAACAGCTGTGATAGTTCAGCTGAATCCGAGTTCCATCAGCGCCAAAAGTCCATCCCGCTTGCTCAGCGTAGAATGAAGGATCGACATACAGGTTCTTTCTCCAGGGTAGAGGGTTTTTCTCCAACTGATAAAAGGTGCTTTTCACGTTATCGCTACCAATGACGGAAAGGCAACTCAATATATCGCCAGCGTGTGAACAGTAAGGATCATTGATTAATGCGATCAATTGGCTTTCAAGCTCTGGAGAAGCATCCCGATACAAGGTGGCTGGGTTGTAAATTTTATTTCTAAAGGCAGCATCAGCAATTTCACGGGTATTGATATCCCTATAAGCGAACAGTCCGGTGAAGTCCTTGTAAACCTGCTCCCACTTATTTATCGTTTCTATATTTTGAATTATGTTTTGTACAGTTGATTGAACTCGCTCGTCGCTCATCGACTCATAAGATTCTCTTACTTTTCGATTACTACAAGCATAACATAGTCCTTCGAAATATTTTTCTCTGTCGCACTCGGGACACGGTATAGGTGTTCTATCTCTCATTTTTTAATTTAAAGTACTTTGGAATTACTGCTAATATAGCTTTTTTTAGATTTAATAATACTTATCGAAATCCCATATTTTCACCCCCTAAGACCAATAGGGCAACAAAAACTGTAAGGGGCACGCCAAGTGACCTCCTGTTATTGCTAATAAAATATCGACTCTTTACGGGAACCCGTATTGTACCCTTAATGTGTTTACCTACCTTGCACGTAATATTAGACAATATTAAAATCGGTTAGTGCGTGCGTAAGAAGGCCGTCTCCCCAAGAGATGGCTTTCTTCACTTTAAGCATTTATTTTATCCCCAATATAAGCTTCCTTGCCAGCATTTATCTCCCAAAAAGACCTATATCCTGGCTATTAAAAGATGAGGAGAACTGCCCAATTACAGCGCTATTATATTGCATGTAAAGGTGAATTTATGTAGGTTTGTTTGTATCGACATAATAGTCTGCCTTCAATTAGACTGTGGTCTTATTGTTGCTACTCATCATTGGATCTCTTCTATACTTTAGAGTCTATTGATTATCTTTTTATTTTAGAAAACGCTTAATATGGAACTTAACTTACCCAAGAAACTGGCCAAGGCTTTGGAAAAAGAAGCCACGGATGCCCGTATTGGCTTACATGCCCACATCGTTAAGAAACTTGAAAATATTACACCTAGCACGGAATATATAGATATCAATAAGCTTAAAAAAGGTCTCCCGGTACTTGTGGAATTCCTGAATAAGATACCCGCTGTCAAGGTAATCGCCAGCGACCTGTCTGCTGATGCGTACTGGTGGGTGAAAGTAGATATTGATATTAAACATAAACTAGCCTGGAATGTGGTGCAGGAACTGGGATTCGTGCTGAATTATATTTCTATACAGGAACCTATGCCTACGATTTTTAAACCAGTATCTCCTCCCCCTTACCTGAATGGTGGCCCAGCGGAATTTTTATCCTGGAGCATAGAATCTACTTACAATTATATAGATCCTGAATGGGTCAAAGAAATGATCGAAAGTCGATTACCAGCCCCAATAGAGGATCAGAAAAAATGGAACAAGTATTAGTTTTTCTATAAACCAGTAAATGTATAAAGATGAGTATAGAAGAACTGATTGATCAGCTCAACGCAATAAACCCTAATAATGACTCGATCTACGAGGTAGATTCTATTATAGAGCTGCTGTACAAACTGGACAGTAGTGAAGCGAAAAAGGCTATCGGGCCTTTGCTCAAAATATTTGAAAGATTGGATGAAGGCCACTACGATGAGGTTCTGTGGTCGATAATCCATAGTGTCGAAGCCCTGAAAGAATATGAAGGGGATCTAATCGATTCGGTGAATAGATGTCCTAATGAATATAACTTATTGATGATAAACCGAATCCTGAATTCGGGAGAGCAATCCTATAAATCGACAGATTATCTTTCGCTCCTGAAGAAGCTGAACACGGACGATAACCTATCCTATTTTCTAAAAGAAGAAGTTGAGGGATATATAGATAGGCATTCAAAATCATAAATAGTCCCTTAGCAACACTCATTTCAGGTCACCTATTGTTATAAAATATAGTGTTAGAGCACGCTATAAGTTATCTATTTTCATTATTTTTAACATAACAATTATAAAAATATAATGACGAAAGCTGCAATTTTAGAGTTAGAGAATAGGCTATATACTGCTATTAAGGAAAGTGATCTGCAAGCTCTGGATGAGCTCTTGCACCAGGATTTACTTTTCATGGTCCCAGGCGGAGGTGTAATAACCAAAGAAATCGACTTAAAGACGTATCGGGATGGGCAACTACAGGTTATTGAACTGTTACCTCAAATTGAAGATCTGCATATTATTGATGATACAGCTGTCATTACTCTAACCATAGAAATGAAAGGGAATTATAATGGACAGCCATTCGAAGCGAAATACCGTTATATCCGATTCTGGAAGCATACATCTGAGGGAATTAAAGTAATCGGAGGAAGTGGAACCCAAATCACAATTTAAGTCTGTTTGTTACAAACTATGCAAGATCAAGCATAGCTATCCCCTCTCCCGCCCAGCGTATTAAACACGATAAACACGGCCTTTCTATTGGGCAAAGATTCTAACACGCAGAATACTGATTCACAAAGGGATATTCGCTATCACACCATGATATGGAACCAATACCAGGCAATATCCCGATAGCCAGGAAATATCATTCATAAAGGCCCCGGATTTAAATTGCGTATTCAAAAAAGATAGAAACTTGTCATTTTCTCTTAGATTAGCAAAAAACGGAGGTGAAAAAGACCTCTTAGAAAACAGTAAGTCAATAACACACAAACATGATCGAGACGGATAAAATTTTAATAAGCGAAAATCCCCAAAGTGTGTACACACTGGAACTCAAAGACGGGAAACCTTTTAATGGCTATGAGGTAACAGAGGAAAAATTATTAGGCGAATTCCCTTTTGTGAATTACTACGAAAATGGCGAACTAACGATAAAATATGCTGTAGATTTTATTGCAAAAGATCAATACGAAGCTCCTATAGTGTATACGCTAAAAACCACTTATGCGGCGGGGGCAGTTGTAACAGGAAATGTATACCGCTATTCAGGTATCGGATTTCTCCTTACGGATCACTACCTCAATGGAGAAAAAGTCGGATTGACGGTAGATATGTTTGCAATGCACTATTTCAACCGCATGACGTTTAAAATAGAAAGCGGACAACTCATAATCAAGAGTTTTGACACGAGCGATGAAGTAAAGATCCGTCAAAAAGACGAGTGGGCAGTGGCAGATTATTATGTCAATGGGCAACTGGTACAGCAATCACAGCCTATGCTACTTCGAGTAGAAGAAGGCAGACCACACTCAAGCTCTGTATTCTATTATGATTCGAAGAAACAGCTCCGCCAATATAATATGTTGCCGAATCAGGAACGCACACCGTGTTCTGACCACGAATTGTTATCCAAATTCTATGCTCAGTTCTCTTTTGAGTACGCGGGTACAATTGAAGAACTATTGCAACAGATAGACCAGTACTTCAGTACGGCAACGGAAGATACGGAAGAACCTATAGAATCTATATTCGAGCATCTGGTAATACCGTATACACAGGAAACAATGCTGGGATACGTGGGTTTTGACAATACGGGAGAGCCCCATATTGGTGTGCTATTCCGGAATACGGGCGACGAAAAATACGCGCAGTTTACGGCGGTCAATGAAGAGATAAGAGATCCGGAAACTATCAGCCAGCTGTTGCAGATTCTTAAAGAA
>JAITLW010000372.1 GCA_031277715.1 Sphingobacterium sp.
GTCTGCCCCTGTAAGCCGATGACCTCTGCATGGCCATGCTTGCCAAATATCAAAATCTTCTCAGAATCATCGTAAGAGGTCTTGATCCGATTTTGAAGCTTAAGGACCACAGGACAGGACGCATCTATTAGTGTAATATTATTTTCTAATGCAATACGATAAGTCTCGGGGGCCTCACCATGGGCCCGGATCAAAACTTTCTCATTCTGCAGATTAGGCAAAGCGTCATGGTTGATAATACGAAGGCCTTTGGCTCGCAATCTAGCAACTTCTTCATCATTGTGCACGATATCTCCTAAACAATAAAGGTATCCTTCTTCTTCCAGAATCTCTTCGGCCATATCGATGGCATATACCACACCGAAACAAAAGCCTGAATCTTTATCAATCGTAACCTGCAGATTTTTTGACATGACACAAAGTTAAGTATTAGTATTTAGTATTTAGACATTAGTAGTTAGATATTAGTAGTTAGACATTAGTATTTAGATGTTAGTAGTTAGATATTAGTATTGAGATGTGAGATATCAGATACAAGTATTTAGGATATCCCATCTTTGCTCTTTAATCTTTGCTCTTTTCCTAGTATCTTTGCAAAAAATTTATAATTACAATGGCAACAAACAGAACATTTACGATGATTAAGCCAGATGCGGTAGCAAATGGACATATCGGAGCTATTTTAAATGATATTATTGCAGGTGGCTTCAAAATCGTTGCAATGAAATACATTAAGCTTTCAAAAGAAACTGCAGGTGAGTTTTATGCTGTTCATAAAGAGAGACCTTTTTATGGAGAGTTAGTTGATTTCATGACTTCAGGTTCTATTGTAGCTGCAATTCTAGAAAAAGACAACGCAGTAGAAGACTTCCGTACGTTGATCGGTGCTACAAATCCAGCAGATGCTGCTGAAGGTACTATCCGTAACAAGTATGCTAAATCTATCGATGCAAATGCTATTCACGGTTCAGATTCTGACGAGAATGCGCAAATCGAAGGAAGCTTCTTCTTCTCACAATTCGAAAGATTTTAATCGAATCATTTCGATTACAGAACGGGGCGAAAATTTTTCATTTTCGCCCCGTTTTTTTATTTAAAAATCTCGCTTCTGTAGATACTCGTTTTCCTTTGCCGTCATACGCTCTTTTTCTTCTTTCTTCTTATCAAGATAACCACATAGGTGCATGACACCATGTATAATCACCCGATGGAGCTCATCTCTCTCCGGCACTTTAAACTTTGCTGCGTTTTCACGTACCCGCTCTATCGAAATAAAAATATCTCCCGCGATCACTTCTTCGTCTTCTGAAGAATCAAAGGTCACGATATCGGTATAGGTGTCATGGTTGAGGTACTCTTTGTTGATATCCAACAAATATTCGTCTGAGCAAAAAATAAAATTCAACTCACTTACCCTTTTAAATCCTTCTGCCTGAATTGCCGAATGAATCCATTCACGCACCTTTGCCTTTTCTTTCAGCGTGTACTCTATGTCTTCCGAGAAAAAGGAAATATCTTTTAATGCCATACACTAGTATTTTTGAGTGTCCATATATGTCTGTAAAATTAGCGTAGCCGAGATGGTATCAACCAATCCCTTGTCCCGCCTTTTGTTTTTCTTAATTCCGCTTTGCAAAATAGCCTGAGATGCTATCTTAGAGGTAAATCGCTCGTCAACCTCTACGACAGGGATACCAGGGTATTCCCGTTGTAAGCGCCGAACAAAGCCCACCACATGATGTGCCGACTCTGACGCTGTACCGTCCGTCTGCAAAGGCTTGCCGACCACAAAGGTCTCCACCGCTTCCCGTTGCAGATAATCCTTGAGAAAATCCCATATCTTTTCGGGATGAACCGTATCCATCGCTGTAGCTATGATCTGTAACGGATCCGAAACCGCAATTCCAATCCGCTTAGTCCCGTAATCAAATGCCATCAATCGCATAATATTTTTTTCTGAAGTGCCCGTTCCCAAATACCATCATCGACTTTCATTCCTATCGATAATCCAATAGCATCTTAAAAGTCTTTTTGGCAAAGGTACAATTAGATTCCGATTTTGTTTAAAAACTTTAACGATTCTGTCAATCCACAAGGGCGCAATGGATAGCTGTAGACTAGGTCGTCAATTAAAGATAAGATACTGAAAGCACCTAAGGACACTTCCAGAAAAAAAGTGTAGATTTAACTTCTTTATAGCATGAAATCAAGAACTATAAATACGATAATCCTGTACTTAACGATTACATCGGCTACACCGCTGTTTTCACAAGTGGCCATACACTCAACAATGGAAGACAATCAAATGGGAAATTCTAAAATCAAGGGCTTTAACAAATCAGAAAAAAGCATCATTCTCTCGGGCCAAACGAACAGTAAACTACCGATCTACCAGACAACGAATGAAAAAGAGCTAATTATTCTAAAAAAGAAGTCATCTGATATAGATCCCGCAGATCCGCTACTACCGATTCTAGAGGCGCGTATGTTATTGACCGTTCAAGATCCTAATCATTCGGGAGTGGGTATTGCAGCTCCTCAGGTAGGCATCAACAAGAACTTGATCTGGGTACAACGATTCGATAAAGCGGAGGACCCCTTTGAATTTTACATTAATCCTAAAATAATCTGGAAATCAAAACTCACCCGTTTAGGTGCAGAGGGCTGTCTGTCAATCCCCGACCGTAAGGAAGATATACAGCGTAGCTATGCCATTCGCCTTCAATACCAGGATAAAAAGGGACAAATTATTGAAGAAAACATAGAAGGATTTACCGCAGTAATATTCCAGCACGAGGTGGACCATTTATCGGGCATCCTCTATCCGGACCGTCTTGAAGAACAGACCGCAGCAGGTTACATAGAGTTGAACGAGAAGATCCCGTTCTCTCTTCAGATTGATAAAAAAACGATATTACCTTAATGCAGGTCGCTCCGTAGACTAACGGGCGACCAGTTTAATTTCAAAAAGCTTACTCCACAACTTACCAGTTACGAACAGGCGCTTGGCTTGGTGGTCATAGGCTATTCCGTTCAATTCGTTGTCTACCGGTTGGCGGTTTTCATTATACATCCCCACAAGATTGATTCGTCCTTCAACCGCTCCGTTCTCCGGATTAATGATCACAATGACTTCCTGTTGGTACACATTTGCGTAGACCTTACCATCAATGTACTCCAACTCGTTCAGCTGGCCGACAGCACCATTCTCGTCGTAGACTCCAATAGATGACTCTTCTGCTCCAGTGGTTTTATTAAGAAAATACAAGCGGTTGCTACCATCCGATTTTATCATCTGCTTTCCATCATAAGTCAGTCCCCAACCTTCTTTACTACTTCCATAATTGAAGGAACCTACTTGCTTCAGGTTATCTTTATTATAAACAAAAGCAACATTTTCCATCCAGGTCAGCAAGACAATTTTATCGTCGACAATAGTCATTCCTTCCGCAAAATACTTATTATCCAATGCTATAGATTGAAGTGCTTTTCCTGTTTGAAGGTCTACTTTTTTCAACTTGGACTTTTCATATCTTCCAGAAGACTCATACATGACCCCATTTTGATATTGCAACCCTTGTGTAAACGACTGATCATCGTGCGGAAAGGTATTGACGACTTCAAATCCGAAATTCTGTGCATTGGGTGGTAACACCATCACATTGCTGTAAGCGATATCTTCTTTTCCCTCGGCATATACTCTCGCAGATAATGAACGGTCTCCCAAGCCATAGCTCTTAGTATCAAAGACGACAGAGCCGGTATCGCGTTTTGTTTCAAACACATTACCATCAATAGAATAAACAACGGAGTCTACCGCAGCATTCGGAAAATTAAGCGTTAATTTGACCTGCTCGCCATAAGCAATCCGCTTACCAGAGTCAGGATGAACAAATTCCAGCTTACCTTTTTGCGTTTTACAACCAACTACTGCAATTACTACTGCTACCAATAATCCTACTGCTGCTTTATTTTTCATTGTAATCTAATTACTTTAATAAGTTTATTCTTCACTTCTTAATTACTCCAAAAGGCATCTTTAATCCATTCCACCTCTTTCGTTTTCAGGTAGACCGATATGATATCAAATCTTATTTCTCCTTCGAAACGTTTAATCTTTATATAGGCCTCGGCCAGCTTAATCAAATTGTTCCTCTTTTTCCAGTCTACAAATTCTGCAGGCTCTCCAAAAGCCGTATTTGTCCGACTTTTCACTTCAATAAAAACGAGCACATCACCATCCATCGCCACTATATCAACTTCCCAATACCTATAGCGCCAATTTCTATCCAACAGTTTATAGCCCAGCTTTTGGACAAAATCGAGCGCCAACTGCTCTCCATACTGACCTGCTAATAAGTGCTCCGCCATATCCTGGAAAAATCATTTCATAAACTTAGAAAAAATGCATCAAATTCGATTGTCCCTTCTTAAAAAAAGACATCACTTGACAATTGTGTTTCCCAATAGGTTACCCAATAACTGCTCGCCCTCTTTTAGCTTCTGATATTTATGCAATGCGATTTCCATATCTTCGGCACTCAGGGGCTGCTTTAGCTCCTCTCTAACCTTATGCATCTCCGAAGCAAACTTTCTCTTCTTAATCCGATAGATCGCCTGGATAACAAGCTCTTTCAGATGTTCAATCTCCTTCGTTATATAGATTTTGCGCTTATCATCGTTCCAGTTAGGGCTCAATTCATAGCGTGACGCAATACAATCTACCGCTAATTTTGAGACATCATTGTCCTCATGCGCGATAAAAAACTTCGCTTCCGGCACTTCAAAACTCTCCGCCTGTTTCTTAAAAACAGCGACAATCTTAGCGCTCGCGCTATCGTCAAATGTCAGATCTTCGATACTGCCCAGCAAATAAGGGGCAACCGGGATATCTCCGTTTCCTTCCCAGCTTACCAACTCTCTCCCGTAATTCAACAGAATCCGAACAATCTCTCTTTCTTGTAATACCTCAGCCGTAATAACTTGCTCTACTACCCCTTCAGGCATCCCTGCGTCAGATCGTTCCTGCTCTGTCATAAAGAAATCCGGAGGAGGCATATCTCCCTCTGGACCGATCGACATATGAGAAGGTGCCGATCTCGCACTACTTGCTTTCTTATCTTGTGCCTTTGCCTTATTGATTCGAATTTTGTTCAGTTCGGTTAGTAATACCCGCTCTTCAATGTCCAGTAAAGAACTACACTGACGAATAAAAACGGACACTTTAATCTCATCAGGAATAAGCGCAATACTCTCCACAACATCCCGGATCACCTCAGCACGTTTTATAGGGTCATCCTTTGCATCCTTTAGTAGAATATGTGTCTTGTAGAAGATAAAATCCTCCTGATGTGCAGCGATATAGGCTATAAACGCAGCAGAGCCAACCTGTTTAATATAAGAATCGGGGTCATTCCCATCCGGAAAAAGGAGCACCTTTACATTCAATCCCTCTTCCAGCAACATGTCTGTCCCCCGCAAAGAGGCCTTTATACCTGCGGCATCGCCATCATAAAGAATGACAACATTTTTTGTAAACCGGGAAATTAGCTTGATCTGTCCGGTAGTCAACGAGGTTCCTGACGAAGAGACAACGTTTTCTACTCCCGCCTGATGCATTGCAATGACATCGGCATATCCTTCTACCAAATAGCATAGATCCGCATCCATCACCGCCTTTTTGGCGTGGTTCAATCCATATAGGACATCGGACTTATGGTAGATTTCACTTTCTGGCGAGTTGACATATTTGGGAGTCGACTTTTCCGTCTTTAGCGTTCGACCGCCAAAACCGATGATACGACCGGTCAAGTTATGGATAGGGAAAATTACCCGTCCCCGGAACCGATCATACAGACTCTTATCATCCCGTTCGATGGCAAGTCCTATATCGGATAGATAAGACTCCTGAAAGCCATCTTTTTTGGCGGCGTCGACCAAAGCAGTCCATTGATCGGGAGAATATCCCAGATCAAACTTTTTGATGATGTCATCCCTGTACCCTCTTTCCTTAAAGTAGGACAGTGCTATCGATTTCCCGGAATCGGTCTCCCAAAGTTGTTGCTTAAAGAATTTGCCAGCCCATTGACTCAACACATACAGACTCTCCCGCTTATCCTGAGCTGCCATCTGTGCAGGGCTCCGCTCCACCTCCTCGATTTCAATACTGTACTTGCTGGCTAGATAACGAATTGCTTCAGGGTAGGAAAATTTTTCCAACTCCATTACAAATTTTAGGGAATCTCCCCCTGCCCCACAGCCGAAACACTTGTAAATGCCTTTGGCTACAGATACGTGAAAAGAAGGTGTTTTTTCATTATGAAACGGGCAATTTCCAATCAGCGAAGTTCCTCTCTTTTTGAGGTCTACAAACTCTCCAACGACTTCCTCAATCCGTGCCGTATCTAATACCTTATCTATCGTTTCTTTCGTAATCAACTATCCTCCCTGTCTTAATATCCCAATAGAACTACTGCTCTACTTTTGCCTCATTCATGAATAGGTATACCAGCCCCCCGAATACAGGGATAATTATAATACCTAGCATCCAAAGGACTTTGGCGGTCTTCTTGACCTGCACATTCATGAGGCACTTATAGAGCGCAAAGAGCGGTACAAGAAGAATTACTGCTCCGAATAAATAGGTAAAAACCTGTTGTATATCCATACTCACCCTTTTTAGTCTTGTGTATTTCAAATTTAGAAATTAAAAATCAGATTCTCTTATAGTCCAGGTCAAGAGCGTTAGATAAAGTTAAGAAGGTAAAAGGGGGAAGAGGTGAATTAAGGATTTCACAACATTACAATTTCACAATAAATTAGCTATTTTTGTGCTTCTAAAACTTGCTGAGAGATGGCTTTTACAATAAAAAAAATATGTTGCATTGGTGCTGGTTATGTAGGTGGTCCGACGATGTCGGTCATCGCACAACAATGTCCTGATATACAGATCACACTTGTGGACATGAATACCGAACGGATTGCAGCCTGGAACAACCCGGATCTAGATCAACTTCCCATCTATGAACCTGGGCTATCCGATATTGTAGCCGAAGCCCGTGGCCGAAATCTCTTCTTTTCTACCGATGTAGAAAAGGCGATCGAAGAAGCCGATATGATATTTATCTCCGTCAATACGCCTACCAAAAACTATGGAAAAGGCAAGGGGATGGCTGCTGACCTCAAATATATTGAGCTCTGCGCACGACAGATTGCGGATGTGGCGACCTCTGATAAGATTGTCGTCGAGAAATCTACACTCCCGGTACGCACAGCGGCGGCGCTAAAGAGTATTTTACACAATACGGGATCTTCCGTAAACTTTCATATCCTATCCAACCCTGAATTTCTAGCAGAAGGAACAGCCATACAGGACTTACTAAACCCAGACCGCGTACTGATCGGCGGAGAGAATAAAGAAGCCATACAGGCACTGGTCGATATCTATGCGGGGTGGGTAGACAAAGACCGTATTCTGACCACCAACCTTTGGTCCTCGGAACTCTCTAAACTCACTGCCAACGCATTTCTTGCGCAGCGAGTTTCCTCTATAAACTCGATCTCTGAGCTCTGCGAAAAAACAGGCGCTGATGTACAGGAGGTCGCTAAGGCAATTGGTATGGACACGCGAATAGGTTCCAAATTCCTCAAAGCATCGGTCGGTTTCGGAGGATCTTGCTTTCAAAAAGACATACTGAACCTGGTTTACATCGCCCGTTCCTATAACCTGCAAGAGGTAGCTGACTACTGGGAGCAGGTCATATTAATGAACAACCATCAGAAACAACGATTTGCAGATAATATTATCCAGACGCTATTCAATACGGTAAACGGAAAGAAAATAGCAATCTTAGGATGGGCTTTCAAGAAAGACACCAATGATACGAGGGAATCAGCTGCTATCTATGTCGCAGATCACTTACTTAATGAACAGGCAGACATTCATGTATACGACCCTAAGGTGCCTGCAGAAAAAGTGTTCGTAGATTTAGAATACCTAAACAGCCGTCCTGATGCCGAAACAAGACGCCTCGCATCGGTAAGTGAAGATCCTTATGAAGCCTGTAAAGATGCCCATGCTATTGCGATATTGACGGAGTGGGATGAGTTTAAAACCTACGATTGGGCAAGAATTAAACGCAATATGAAAAGCCCTTCATTTATATTTGACGGTCGCAAGCTATTGGACAGAGCCCAGCTCGAGGAGCTCGGGTTTGTGTATTATGCAATCGGCGAGTAGCGGAATCTACATCTCCTATATAACGATTTAGCTTGCTCATTAGCTCTAGTTTTAGGGGTATTGCATATAAAAGTGATTTTATGTATGTTTATACCTAAGAACCAATAAAGAATGCTAATGAAGCATATTATTTTTGTTGATGCGGTATATATAGGAGTTTTTCTTTTCAGATGCTTCATTTTTGAACACCGTAACCAAGAAATAGGTTTCGGCATCTTTTTAGATGAACACCCGGAAGCTTTGATTTGGTTCGAACCGGAGGGCGAGGGTAGTGC
>JAITLW010000376.1 GCA_031277715.1 Sphingobacterium sp.
GTCAATTGAGCTCTTTCTTCTTTCAGAGACTCCTTGAATGCGGTATATCCATCTTCTGTTTTGGAACCCTTCACTACCGCATCCTTCTTTTTTGGATTATGATAATAAGTACTCATACTATCAATATGTGCTTCTATCGTAATCGGGGAGTTTTCTAAATAAAAATAGGTACTCGTCCAGTTTTTCTCATACGACGTCTTACCCTTTAATGTACGGTCAATTATAATACGGTAATACATAGGGGAAGGCACAGCTCCTACAAACCTGAATGTTCCGTTTTTAATCTCAGCACTATCAACCTTGACATCTTCCGAATAGTCATTCTTATAGAGATAGACTTTATTCCCTTCTACATCTCCTGCGATAGTACCTGTGACTGTATAGTTTTTTTGAGCATACCCCATCACACTCAACAGTAAGAATACTGCGGTGAATAATTTGTTCATAGCTATAAATGTTTTTGAATATCCCGAGCTAAGGCCCGGGATATGTTTAAGAAATCCAACGTATTATTAAAAATTCTTTGGCATACCTGGATTAAAGATCAAGACCCGTGAAGGTATCTCAAAAGTATAGCTGTAGGTAGCAGGATCAATACTCAGAAGATCTTTATGATCGACAGACTGCCTTCTTGCAGGCTCCCCTAATCCCAATTTTGCGAGACGCTTCATGTCCATCCAGCGGTTAGAGCCAAATGCGAGCTCTCTTCTTCGTTCACTTAGCACCCATTTCAAAACCTCCGTCTTATTGGTTGACACCACCGGTTGATACGATGGGCTGGCGATACGTAAAGCACGAAGTTCATTGAGAATCTTCAGCGCGCCGTCCAGGTCATTTGCCTGTGCCAATGCCTCTGCCTGTGTAAGTTTCAATTCGGAAAAGCGTATACCATATAGCCCCCAATAATTATCAAGACGCATATAGGTTCCGTTATTCAGAAAAGCAAATAGCTTCATCCTTAAATCGTCCGCAGCAAATGTATTGACCAGGTCATTAGAGTACCTCAGATCATATATCAAGACACGATAGGTTGTTGTTCTCAACCAAAGAATCTCTGTATTCTTATCCTGCGAAGGGGAAGGGGAAGGATAGTTATTATAATCAATGATTTTATGGGGTTCTTTCAGAGCTAGCTCTGCATATTTTCTTGCTTCCTCAAAATTCCCCATATAGAGGTACACCCTAGAGAGTATTGCCTGAGCGACAGCTTTATTAAATCGTGTCTTGTTCAAACGGCTGGTACTCAAATATCCTTCAGCATCTTTTAAGTCAGCAAGAATGAGCCCCATAGTCTCCTGCAAAGTAGTTCGCGGCGGTGTAGCGGTGGTCACATCGGTATAGGTTACCCAAGGTATTCCAGGGAGACGACCTGCAGTCGCCGGATCATATGCTTTGGTAAATGCAGTCACCAACACAAAATGTGCATTGGCACGCTCTGCAAGAGCTTCCCCCAGTAATTGCTTCTTTTTCTCTTCACTGGCATCCGTTACGGCACCAATATTATTAATAATAATATTGGTGTTATAGATCTGACGGTACAATGGTCCCCAAATAGCAGGCGCAGCATCGTTGTCGACATCAATTATCTCCCTCCAAAAATAAGCATTAGCCAATGGATCCTGCGCTATCAACGGGTGTGGCGCGTATACGTCATCACTGGCATAGGCAAGATGATCCGGATAACAGTTGGTATTGATTTCTGCATTTAATATGGCATTGAACTCTTCAAACCGTTTTGGTATGACGATTCCCTTAGGTTCTACTTCCAAATATTTGTCGCAAGAGGAGAACATGCTCACTGCAACAATTAATCCTAATATATATTTAAAGTTCATGTGTAGGTCGGTTAGAAATTAGTGTATAAAGAAATACTGTACATTGCTTGTCTCGGCAATGAACGAACTCCCTTAGCCGGATCAATAGCGTCTGGATCTATACCATTATCACTAAAGGTATACTTGAGTGGATTTTGCACCTGAAAACGCAGCATGGTATTGGATAGCTTAAACCTATTGGCAAAGTCTTCTTTCAGACGATAAGTCAGCACGATATCTCTTAAGCGTATGAAGTTTGCTTTTTTCACAAATTTGTTCGCGTAGGTATATCCCGTCTTAGCATAGGTGTTAAAATAATTTGGTGTCCCTATTTCAGCAAACCCGGGTATATCTGTGATCGCCTCATCGCCCGGCTTTTTCCAATAATTCTGGGCTTCCTCCATAAACGTTCTATTGGTAACATTAGGATCTGGAGCTTTTGTACGCATCACATGTCCGCCATAATACATCACCAGGAAGGATAGGTCAAACTGTCCTAAGCTAAACTGATTGTTCAGTCCTGTTACATATTTTGGCACAGTGGTCCCCATATACAGCATATCATCGATAGTGACTTCACTATTACTTCCAGTACCTGCGGCACTGACCATGCGGCGCACACCGTTTTTATCAATAATCTCGGGCTGTCCTTTTTCATTCAGTCCGGCATAATTGTAGGCATACAATCCACCAATAGGCTTATTAGCTACGTATTGAATCTGTGATATCAACGGTGATAGTGCTGCATTTCCCGAAGGCTGTGCCATCAGTACTTCTTTTACTTTATTAAAATTAAAAGATCCCGTAAGCTGTGTCTTCCAGGAAAACCCAGGACGCTGAATAGCAGTGGCAGTCACCTGCATCTCAAACCCATTATTAACAATTGTCGCCGTATTAGCATTATACGAGTTGAAACCTGAAGTAGGATCCGAACTCAATAAACCAATAACATCGGAGGAGTTTTTACGATAATAGTCCAAGCTACCAGATACGCGGTAATTCCATAGTGCAAAATCTAAACCGACGTTGTAGGTTGTTGTACGCTCCCATCGCATAGAACTGTTTTCTGGAGACAATACATCATAATATTTCTCTGAAGGCGAATACGTCGCATTCATTGCCGCATTCATAATGAGGTATTTCCCATTGGCCGAAGTCGGCGTGTTACCATTGACCCCGTAAGCGGTACGAATTTTCAATAACGAAATCCAGTCTAGGTCTTTCATAAACTCTTCTTGATGTATACTCCAATTGGCCCCTAAGGAATAGAAAGGCTTGTACCTATACTGCGGATCAGTTCCGAAGAGATTGGACTGATCAGTCCGGATACTCCCGGTCAGGGCATATCTTTTTTTGTACAGGTAGGTGGCATCAGCATAGAAGGATACGAAACGTCTATCGTCATAAGTCTCCCCAAAGTACTTCTTATAATCTAAATTTGGAATCGATGTATTCGGCAGCGTGGTATCAAACACAGGCTTATTGACAGCAGCAAAATCAACGAAATTAATCGGGGTATAAATGAGCGTCTGCCCATCGTAGCCAAATATAGAAGTCAAATAGTTACTGGTTTCAATACGACGGATTTCAGCTCCTGCTACACCGGATAGCTGATGCTCTTTTGAAGGATCGGTATAATTAAAATTAAACTGTCCCCGCATAGTATAACTTTTGATAGCTCCATTGTCCCGTGATAATAAATCACCTTTTGGAAGCTTGCTGAATACAGCCTGTCCTGTAGCCGGATCTTTGGTTGCTCTATAATTCATCAACCGGCGCATATCAATATAATTCTCCTGCTGCAGACTGCTACCCAAGTTACGCTCGTCTTCATAGGCTCCTCCAAAATCAAAATCTAACCAAGAAGTAATCTTCGTCGTCAACCTTGCCTGAAAACGGATTGCTGACGTATTTCTGCTATTATGTGCTCTAAAAACATCTGCATAAGGATAGTACAACTGATCGTATAATCCTTTTTGCATATTCAAATCATTATTACTGCCAATGATGCTGTGATAAATACTGCTTCCTGAGCCATATGGATCGACTCCCCAAGCCACAGGCAATGCATTGCCATAATCATCTACCAATCGCTCGTAAGACTGAAAATCATTGATATCGACTTTTCGGTAGGGACTATTATTCTTACCGTTACGGTAGGTACCCTTGAAATCCAGGTGCATCAACCTATTGAGCTGATGGGTAGATGCAAAATTGAGTAGTATCCGTTTGTTGTCGGTCTCAATATAATTCCCCTGTTCGGCCAAGTAATTACCACCTAAGAGATAGGTGTTTTTTTCAGAACCTCCGCTCAGATCGAAGTCAATCTGATTGGTCACTGCATTCCGATAGAATAGCTCTTTGTACTGCTTTAGATTATCAAAACTACCTAATGCAGCCACCCGTGCATTCATCTCAGCTTCTGTAATCTTGCCTTCCTTAAAATCAAACACAGCGTCATGTACAGGCGTGGTTGCCAACAGGCGTCCGGTATACCCGGAGCGCACCGCTGTCCCGTCGATCAAAAGGTTGTCTTTTAAAATGGAGGTCAACATAGACGAACTTGCATAGTTCATATAATCGAAGTCTGGCCGAGGTTGTATCGCTGTGGTCGCACGAAGGTTAAATTTCGTTACTCCCATTTTCCCTCTTTTAGTCTCGATTACGATAACACCATTAGAAGCACGTGAACCATAGATAGACGCCGCAGCGGCATCTTTTAGCACGTTGACAGATACAATGTCATTGGGGTTGATGCTTTGTATATCTATTTCTGTTGGAAATCCATCTAATACGATCAAGGGCTTACGTACCGCATCAAACGTGGAGACCCCACGAATAGAAAGGTCATTGGATTGTGGATTATACACCAATCCTGCAAGCTTTCCCTCTAGGTTCTCCAGGAAATTACCGGAGACTGCGACGCGCTGATCGTAGTCTTTCTGGTTGATATTGGCGACAGCTCCTGTCAACTGTGCATCGGTCAATGCGCGATAACCTGTCTGGACAATAACCACGGATTCATCCAAGGCATACTCCATCTCCTGAAGGACGATATGTGTTAAATTACTGGTTATATTGAGTTCTTTAGAAGCGTAGCCCACTAAGGAGATTTCGATATATTTCTCTCCGGGCAACATACCCAATGTAAACTTACCCTTTGCATCAGTGACGCTGGCCCGAAATGTGCCTTTGACACGCACTGTCGCACTTTGTATCGGCGAGCCATTTTTATCAAAGACATAACCTACGACGTCCTTGGTCTGTTGCTGGCTATCCCCCCGTTTGAGAATAATGGTATTATCTATGATTTCGTATCGAATAGGCAGATCCCCAATAGAAGCATTCAAGACCTCCCGAACATCCTTTTGTTGAAAATTGACGTCCTGTGCCTTCATACTGCGAATCAGCTGATCCTCATATACAAACTTATAGTTTGATTGACGTTCAATCTTCTGGATCATCTCCTTAAACGACAGATTCCTAGCACTTACATTGATCAATTGCCCATAGACAGCCGCTTTACTCTGTAGGAGTGCGGCTCCCATAAGGGCACATACTAAATGGATTTTCATTAGTATTCCTCTTTTGTAATTCATAAATTTGATTGGTTTTGTTAATTATTTAGTTCTCACGACATAGTATTAAATATTGACATCCATTGAGGTCAGATATGTTCGAGCATATTTGACCTCTTCATTGACCTGCCAACGGTTAGTTTCTTTTATTTAACAAGTATTTTTCTTCCTTCAAGCTGAAATTTCAACACTTCAGTTGCCTCCAATACAGCAATAACTTTTGTAAATTCTGAATAGCGTGCGATGCTGCCTGTAAAACGTTTGTTCTTTAAGTCTTCGTTTTCAAATTCGACTTCTAGGTTGTACCACCTTGCGATATCATTCATTAGTTCCTCCGCTGTTTTTTCATTAAAAACAAACTCTTTGTCCACCCAATCGACTTGCTGTTTTTCTTTTGAAGAGACCAAAAGCTCGTCTCCTCTATTGATGACCTGATCTCCAGGTTTCATCAGAACCTCCTTCCCTGAGGTATTATTACTTACCTTAACGCTTCCACGCAACAGTTTTGTCGTTGTTTCCGCTTCTGATGCATATGCTTTGATATTGAACTGTGTACCTAATACGGTCACTTTCTGATTGGCAGTGCTAACAATAAAGGGCTTTGTGGATTTTTGAACATCAAAAAAAGCTTCGCCGGAAAGATCTATCCTACGATTGTCTTTATTATATCCTGCAAGCAACTTCAACTCAGAGTCTGCATTAAGTTTCACCAGAGACCCATCGGGCAAGGTGACCTCAAACTCTCCGCCCCTAGGTGTTTTGATGGTACTGGATTGAACGGTGGCGGTTCCAGTCTGGTTGATTTGTATCCCGCCCGTAGCAAGTTTTACTATTTCAACACCCCCCTGATTGAGCTTTGTACCAACAACCATCGTCCTCAAATCGAGCGCTTCACCATTCTCCATACTAAAGATTGCATTCTCTTCTCCAGGCTGAATACTATCGATAGAAACTAGGGGAAGATCGGACTCTTGATCTGTCCCACGCGTAAGGTAGAACCCAAGAGCGACAAGCAGAACTGCGGCCACAGCGACCGCTCTTCTCCAAATAGGAGCAACCCGGTTTTGCCTGTATAACTGCTGTAACTCCTGCTTCCCATCCTCCAACTGCGTCAACAATGCGTCTTGATTTATAACTTTGGGCTTTTCGCCAAGGGCCAGGTACCAGCTTTCAACCTGCTTCTTCTCTTCAGGAGAAACACGTCCTTCGTTATACCTTTTTAATAAATCTTGGAAGTTACGGTCCATAACATGTCTTTAGAGATAAGACAGGTTGCTCGGACATAGGGTGTAGATGTTTTTAAAAAAAAAGAAAATTAATCTTTGACCGTATGATTTTCAACGCATTAACAATCTGTCTTTTTACTGTTTTGTCGGATATATTAAGCTGCTCACCTATTTCTTTATGGCTCAGGTGTTCATAACGGCTCAACTCGAAGACTAAGCGCATCTTTTCTGGGAGAAGATCTATCCCCTCCTCAATCTGGGTCTGCAGTTCCTTTTCGAACACATAGTTTTCTACCGGGCTGTACGCCTGCTGGGCATCCATATTTTCTAAATAATTACTCCGTACGTTTTTCTTTTCCAAGAAGTTGAGGATATTATTCTTTAGCGAGATATACAGGTATCCGGAAAAATTCTGCAACTGTCCCACCTCTGCTCTTTTCTGGTATAAGATGGTAAACGTGTCCTGCACCAGATCCTTCGCTTCCTGTGTATCCTGCAACTTGCGAAGAGCATGTATATACAATAAGGGGAAAAATCGCTCATAGAGTATATCGAAAGCGGCATTGTCTCCATTTTGGACTAAGGAGAAGAGAAGCTCATCACTATATTCGCTATAGGTTTTCATTGCTTTGGCAAGAAATGTAGTCTGTAAAGATAAGGAAACAGCTGTATATTCAATATAATTAAATATTTAGAGGGAAGGATATAAATGGGAACTCCTATTAATCCTTCCTTAGCCCTTTACTACCGCAAGCTCTTCTTTATACGTGTATACATTATAGGGATAGATCCATTTGGCGAAGGTCTTGGCGATCACACTGGCTATCAATAGCGGAATAAACAATTGAATTCCATTGGGGACTACACTCATAATAATAAACAATGCCGCAAATGGGGCGTGTATAGCAGCAGAGAGCATGGCTACGGCACCAAATAGGGCAAAGTTGAGGACAATCAACTGTGTTCCAAACCAATGGTTGCACAGCTGGGCAAACAGCATCCCTAGAAAAGCTCCGGCGACAATACTGGGAGCAAAAACACCGCCATCACCACCGGCTCCCAAAGTCAGAGATGCAGCTAGCGGTTTTAGAAATAATAACAGTACTAAGGGCAACCAGGTCAATTGGCTTGTTGGATTGAGCTGTCCCCAAGTGAGCAGTTCATGCAGACCTGCATAACTATCCCCATAGAGTTGTGGCAAGAAGAATATTAACAGTCCCAGGGTTATCGCCCCCAGATTAACACGGATAAAATTGCTTTTGATCGCGCCAAAATAGTGTTTTGCGTAGATGACCAACTTCGTAAAATACAGGGCTAGTATACCGCCCAAAATGGCTAATAGCAGGATATAGGGCAGTGCCGACAGATTCCACTCCGTCACCTCGAAAGGTAAGATGGGCTTGCTATCAAAAAAATAGACAAATGCATAGGCCAAGATCATCGAAACAAGACCACTGAACAGTAATGGCTTGCTAAACCGCCGGGCGATAACTTCAAAAGCAAATAACAAACCTCCTACTCCGCTCCCGAATAATACGGTCACACCTGCCGTAACTGCCGCACAGATGAGCTCCGTCTTAAACGCCCATGCGGAGTGTATCCTCTTATAGGCTTGATTCCCTACGGTGGCCGTAGCGACGACGGTAGAGACCTCTACTCCGGTCGAACCGCCGAAAATCACCGTTAAAAAACCATTTATAAAATGGGAGGGAATTTTGAAAAAAGGAAGATGATCTTTACGCGTCTCTAAGGTGGTGTAGATTTCCTTAATGCCTTTATTTTTACGGTTCTGGAAAGCATATTTCCGTAAGAAGTAGATGCTGGTAATCCCAACCGATGGCAATACTATAAACAGCAAAGTCTGCTGTCCACGGATATAATGATAAATATGATGTTGAAAAAACTCTGTCAAATGCTTTAGGCTAAAAGCCAACGTACAGGATAGTAGGCTAACTAATAGAACTGAAAGTAAAAGCTTGAAATAGTTGTAACGAATGACACGCTTCCGAAATGTTTGCTGTTTTAACATATTGCGTTGAGAATGATGTCACAAAGTTAAAACATCTGATTGATTTTTTATAGTTGCACAACTGTTATCTGCTGTTCTACATATACGAAACGTGTGATGACATTTTGTGGTGAGACGTATTCGTATAGCGGTGTCTCTTCGGTACGCATCGCGATGGACAGCTCGATATCCTCACAGTGTGGTGCAAAGGTCTGCTCGACGATATCTATCGTGTTATTCTCTCCGGACAGGTGTCCTAGGATAAGATGTTTGAGCCGCGGGCTTCGATTCTCTAAGAGCAACTCTAATGCTTCTCTATTGGAAATATGTCCCCACCCGGAACTGATTCTATTCTTGAGATAATAAGAGTAACGTCCCGTCCGCAATAGGTCTTCGTCGTAATTGGACTCCAACAGCAATACATCGGAATGCTGTATCACATGTTTTACATTGTCACAGCCACGCCCAAGATCAGTCAGAATAGAAACATTGACCGTACCGTCGGTGACTACAAAACTACAGGGCTCTTTAGCATCATGGTATTTAGGAATTCCGATAACCGTCAATTCTCCCACCTCTGTACGCGAATCGGCGCTTATAATATGTACCAAATGCTCTGGTAGTCTCAGCTTGGTACCTTTATAGGTTCCCTCTGTCAGATAGACCGGAATCTGGTACCGTTTACAGAATACGGAAAGTCCCCGGATATGGTCTCCATGTTCGTGTGTTATGAAAATAGCTTTGATTGCCGCTGGTGACAAGCCCAACTTGGCCATACGCAATTCCACGTGTTTGGTATTGATTCCTACATCGACCAATACGACATCCTCTCCCTTGGCTACGTAGTAGCAGTTTCCATTCGACCCCGAAGCTATTGCGGCATATTGCATAGCTACAAAAGTAACGAAAAAAGCCTTAGCTTGTTAGGCTAAGGCTTTTGTTACGACTTGAAATAACCGAATAGCAGCTTATAAAAGCATAAATTCACCTTAACACGTATTAATCTAAGATACCAAGGTGTACATCCACAATTTTATCTAAGATATTTGGGAAGGATTGTTCTAATTGCATTGTTTTTGCATTATAAATATAAATAGATCCTGGCTTTGCAGCAGATGAATCATTGACCGCGACCATAATCTTGCCGTCGATAGCCTTAAACTTAACAATACTTCCTTTTTCAGAAACCGGTAGGGATAAAAACTTTTGAAACTGAACTCCCATATAAGATGCGGAATAAATGGTATTACCTACTGTCATATACCAAACATCGGTCATAATGTCGTAGAATACAGAACCTATATTACCAGCAGCGGGCATTGATCCAGTCGCTTGCACGACCAGCTGGCTGGGCGTATAAGAAGCGTCATAATCCAACCGATATGATGTTAACTTATTACCATCTTTAAACAGGTATATTTGATTTATCAAAGGTATACCTGCGAAACTACAAGCCAAGAACTCCTGCCCATCGGGAAGACTTATGCCTGGTATATTTTCATAATCATGGGTATATACAAAGCTATTTCCAGACATCCCATTGCCCCAGACTCTGATTTTCTTGTTTTTTTGGTCGTAAATACTCATAAAGTACTTTCCATATCTAAAAGGAGGGGCAATACCGTTGGGGGCAATTTCATAATCCGACTGCTCGAATGCACCAATAGGAATGACTCCCTTTTGTAAAACATAGAACTTACCATTATTTACAACATATATCATTTTCTCAAGAGGGTCTGTCACTACCTGAGTTGGGTTAAAAACAAAATTACCCGTGCCCAAATAACTGGATGAATTATAAAACAACGTCGGTGTAAACTCTCTGGAGTCAATAACGACAACAGGATTAACCGCATCTTTAACTCCTAAAGTCAGGATATTATAAAAGTCACTTGCAGAAGAACCGTATTGCTTCGTCCCGCTTAATGTTATCGGATTTTTACCTAGTTCGGGATAGGTTGGCATAAATACAGATTCCCACTTAGGTGAGTTACTGATTGTCGACAGACAATATATAGCTGCGTTGTGCTCATTATCTTCTGTCAAGGCATAGTACCCCCATTTATAAGGGTTTACTACGTTGAAAAAACAGTTATATTTGGTAGTGAGTCCTGTTGATTTATCTAAAACAGAAAATTCTGCATTGATTCTACCATACCGTTTATCAGCAACATATACCAAGTCTTTGCTTGCCGCTACTTTAATCGAATCTACCATCCAACTAAATTCCAGATTACTCATATCATTTTGAGATAACGTACCGACCACCGAAGGATTCAATGTCAGCGTATCCTTATAAGGAATTTCGAAAATCCTATTTGTAGTGTGATCTCCCTCTAATATTCCCGAAATTTCAATCTTATTCACATCTTGGTAATTATAATTACCAAGATCTTTGGAACACCCCCCCAGCAATAGCAGCAGGGCGGTCAATATATATGTAACTTTACTTCTGTTCATCATTGATTTTAATAAAAAAGACAATACTTATGGCAATAAGATCCGCTCCTGCGTTGTATCTCCATTAGGATATACTACATTGTTCTCAAAAAACTGCTTTAATATTGTTATATAATTAAAGGTAACTGGATACGAATCCGCATTTGCATACAAAGGCATATTGTCCCAGTAATAAAATGGTCCTGGATTATTACCACCCAACTCGGGAGAGGGATCCGCTCCAAGATAGTACAGTTGTATCCATTTTTGAAAGACTTCTTTTCTAAATGGGCCAAAATAAGCCTTCCAGGTGTTCCACCACTTAGGCTCTCTCAGGATATCATCGACAACTATTCTCATCGTACTATTATGTATATTACCGACTTTAAAGTCATCATTTGCCTGAAGGCCCAGATGTAATACCATTTGATTTGTCAACAAATACGGATCTCGCTTCACCGTCACATAAAGTGTATCCTTATATTTACCTGCTTTGATAACCGGCGATGTCAATTTTATCATATCTGGATCATATTGGGAAGCTCCATCGACCACTAAGGCATACATTCTATCCTTATCCGCGGCGGCACCACCTATATGTACAGGAATCTTTAATACCTTTTCTGTTACCGTCATATTCTCATCTAATGAGAAACTATAATAGGTACTGTCAATGTATCTCTCAACAGACTTTGTATCATCGTCTGGTAAAGCAAAATATATATAACTGTCGGCTATGTCAAATTCTAACATATTATGGCTATCCTTACAGGCTACCATTGTCAACAGCAGAAGGCATATTATTATAAAGTTACTTTTCATCTTATTTAATTTTGAGGATTGAACAATAATTCATCATCAGGAATTGGAAGGTTAAATATTTCCTTCTTGGGCTGCACTATGGGAGAACGATCTATGGCTCTAAAGAGTCGCTTATACTCCGTAAATAAATACCCTTCTGCAATATTCTCTTTTCTCATTTCATCAAAAATAAAATCCTTTGTCTCTTTCTCTGTTATGCTTGAAGTGTAAGAAAGATTCGTCGTTATATTTCTTGCGTTCCGAACTTTGTTCAAATACTCAAAAGATTTTGTCGGATTTTTACTGGCATAACTTTCAGCGGCAATCATATATATGGTATGCAGCGATATCACCTTGTTTTCATAGAAAATTTT
The DNA here is from genome assembly GCA_031277715.1 of Sphingobacterium sp. Classification (GTDB taxonomy): domain Bacteria; phylum Bacteroidota; class Bacteroidia; order Sphingobacteriales; family Sphingobacteriaceae; genus Sphingobacterium. The sequence continues at coordinate 12,241 of JAITLW010000376.1, forward strand.
ATACGATTGATCGGTATAAGGTTTTGTAAAATCAAACAGATATTTGGACAACTTCCAAGGATAACTCGTATTTGGTCTACTGAACCAATTAGTCAACCGATTATCATTAGTCGATCCCGATCCGCTCTTATTATAAAGGTTAGTATTCAACCAAGTATAATTAGGGAACAAATACGGACTAGTGCTGGCGCTTGTAGAACTTTCCAAGGCTACAAAGCTTTTTGGCACATAGGTTGCCAGCTTATTGGTAAACAATGCAAAAACACTTTCCATAGGTAATCTGACGTTACCTAGGTATGTAAAATCTGTATTTGTAGCTAAGCGGATACTTTTCAATTTATCCACCTCAGCAATTAATTCTTCAGCATATGCACCTGCTGCAACTAGATCCCCCTCCCACTGTGCGACCATAGCTTGTAATGCTATAATCGCGTAATAGTTCATTCGAATCACTCTATAATCAATCAAGCTATTATATTTTTCATAGTCAAATTGATTCTGCGTTTCACCTCTCCCTTGCGTTCTTATCGGATCGTTTTCAAGCAGTGCACGCGCCTCCATCAAATCTTTTTTCAACAGCTTGATCACCTCACTCGCGGTAGAAAACTTTACACCTTGAAAAGAAACCTCAGTCTTATAGGGAATTGCCAGACCTGTGCCTCCTTCATTTGCAAAAGAAGGCCCAAACAGTTTTAATAATTGGAAATGCGCAAATGCTCTTAAGCCAATAGCTTCTCCTTTTACTAGATTATAACTTGGATCCGATTGAATATGATCAATGTTCTTAAGGATTACATTCACCTGATTTATAGTTTTATAAAACTTAGACCATATCTCCTTGATAAATTTTTTCGACTCATCATAATTATATTCGTATCTGGAGAGCCTATAATATTTATGTCCAGCACCAAGTGTAGAATAGGAACCTACCAATGTTTCCATGAGACCATATTTCATATCCCTCCCGTACAAGGTATCGCTTGCCAGCGATTCATAAGCACCACCCAATGCCGCTTCAAAACCTGACCTGTCCTTCAATAGGTCTTCCTCATAGGCCTTATTAATCGGGTTTACATTTAAAAACTTTTCGCAACTACTTAAACCTACAAGCAGAGCGATTGCTATCAATACTTTCTTCATCAGTTAAAATTGTATCATTAAACCAAGATTAAACTCACGCGCATAAGGGTAGTCTATGCCTCTTTCCATACGAACGGTACTCCAACGAAAGGCGTCATTCATGGAAAAATTCAACCGTAGCCTTTCTAATTTATATTTCTGCAAGGTTACATTGCTAAAAGAATAGTTTATATTAATACTGGATAGTCTTAAAAACGATTCTTTTTGAACAAACCTGCTTGATGGTTGTGTCGCCGTAAGGTCATCTATAGCCTTGTATAGTGCTTGATCTCCAGGTTGCCTCCAACGTTCTTCTAAAACACGCTTATCTGCATTTTTATAAGGATTATTGTTTTCAATTTTGTTCATCAAGGTTTTATTAAAAGTATCCCCCCCTATGGAGTAGTTGCCATAGAGTTGTATTGAAAGACCTTTATAATTAAAAGCCGTACCTATCGATCCAAACAAATCAGGCTCTTCATCTCCGCTGACCACTTGATTGTTAGCTTGCCAAGTATAGGTTACATCACCATTACGATCTAAGAACAACTCTCTACCATTTGCCGGATCTATACCGAGCGATGGGACTGCTCGGATAATACTCAAAGACTCCCCTTCTTGATAGTATTTAGACGGTGCGATAACATTTCCTTTTTCATCTTTTTTCACCAAGGATTCATTCATCATTCTCAACTCATTGGAAATTTCCTTTAGTGTTCCGCGATTCTGAGCCACACCTAATGATATATACCAACTCATGTCTTTTACCGTATTATTCATCACACGAACATTGGCCATGGTTTCAAATCCTTTGTTTTGAACCTTTCCGAGATTTTGGAAGAAATAATCATCTGCAAACCCATAAGAAGGTGCAACAGTAGTCTTAGATATCATTCTATTGGTAGTTTTATTGTAGTAGGAGATATTCAACTTCAAAAAATCACCTAATACACCTATATCTGCACCGATACTTTTTTCCTGTTGCTCTGGCCATCTCACCGCCGGATTTCCCTGTCCCGAATATATAGCTGCATATTGATTATAATAATTGCTACCTGTTATAAACTTATATGAAGTACTCACCATGCCGACATTAAAGTCATTGATCGTACTGGAAGTTCCTGTGTTGATAAACCATCTGAACCGCGTAACAATATCATTTTTAAACCATTCTTCATTGTGCATATTATGAGAAAAACCTGCACTCCAGAATGTCCCAAAACGATTTTGTGAACCATAGATAGATGCTCCATCTGATCGTAATGTTCCACTTACATTATACCGATTATCGTAGGTATAAAAAAGCGATCCCAAAAAACCTACCGAACGTACTGGACGCGAAGTTGACTCAGGAAGCGATCCTGCGGCATACTGTAAGGCCATTTGTGGCGTCATGAAACGATCATCAATAAACCCTTTCATCGTCACAGAATTACCTTCCTCATTTTGCATACGCATCTCGGCTATCCCATTGGCAACAATTTGATGCTTTCCAAACATATTAGAATACTGCATATCGAGTTTTCCTTCAAATTTAGTCTGTACACCATTTCCGAATATATACTGTCCTTTTTGACTAGCATCAACAATCGTAGCGTATTGGGTGTTAAATGGAGAAGTGTATTTATCCTTTTGAGTTGTTGCTCGGGACATCATCGCGGACCCTCGTAGAATGAAACTGGGTGAAATATACCAATCCACCATCGTATTATTCTGTAGTGTTTGTGTTAGGTTTACGTCCCTAAAACCGAGACTAGCATTGTACAACGGGTTAAATAATGTAGGCCCCCAACTATACCAACGCCCCAGTTCGCCAAAACGAATATTGTGATCTCCGTTTGCATCATAAATTCGTTCATAAGGGTTGAGCTCCGTATAAGTGGCAAAACTACCGTATGGGCTATTATACTCCTTAGTATTCATATAAGTAGCAACATTTCTAAAAGTGATAACATCCGGAATACGGTATATCAAAGTAAATCCAGCGTTACCTCTCTTCCTTCCGGATTCTTTCATCACCCCTTTAAAATCGTAGTAACTTCCCTCTAGACTATAGCGTACTCCAGCACCACCACCTTCCATACGTAAACTGTTATTAACAGAAAAGGTATTTCTGACGGGTTGCTTCAACCAATAGGTATCTACTCCCTCTTGTATATTTCTTTCTCGGGTTGTCAACAGATTATCGTAGAACTCCTGTTCAATATGATTAAAGTCAGGATTTGTACTCTTCGATCGATAAAGACCGGCAATTTTTTCGTAATCCAGTTTTTCCCGGGCATTCATTAAATTATAATCCGAGAGATCAACCATACTAATAGAAGGTTTCATATCATAAGTCACTGTAAACTTACCATCTTTGGGCAAGCGTGTTTCGATAACGACAACACCATTCCCCCCTCTGGAACCATATAGACTCGTCGAACTGGCATCCTTCAGAATCGAAATAGACTCAATACGGTTCACATCTATATCATACAAGGTAGTAATAGGCACCTCAAACCCATCCATAATAATCAATGGTTTACTGTTCGAATATTCTCCTACACTGGAAACACCACGGATATTAATCTGAGGCAATGCATTAGGGTTAGATCCTACATCTACGCGCTCATCCACTTTAAAGGAAGGGTCGAGCGCCTGTAAAACCGTGAAGATATTGTTTGAGTTAAATTTCTCTAACTCTTTCCGTGTCACCACAGTTGCGGCTCCAGTAAAGTTTTCCCGCCTTACCTTAGTATACCCCGTTACAACTGTTTCTTCAATCTCATTATCTTTCATCTTTAACACGACATCAAGATGGTTACGACCGTTCACTTTCAAGGTTCGCGGTTCATACCCTAATATCGAGAAAAGCACATCTGCGTCTTTTGTAACGCGTAACGCGTAAGTTCCATCTTCCGCTGTCGTACTAGCCCAATTGCCCGAATTGAGCAATTTGACGGTAACACCTTTTAAAGGCTTTCCATTCTCGCCGGTCACTGTTCCTACCAAACTATATTCTTGCTGACTGACCACTTGTTGGTTACTTCTCCCATTATCAATAGTCTTTACTGGGGGAGCCGCTTTATCCTTTACAATGATTGTATTGTTCTGGAAAGAAAGCTCTACCGGCTGATTGAGGGATATCTCTTTAAGAACAGCCTTCAAATCTCCATTTTTGATATCAATGGTGAGTGGCTTGGCTCCGCGAAGTAGAGCCATATCGCCTATTAAATCGACATTTGCCTGTTTCCGGATTTTTTCCAGCACCTGATGCAGTGATGCTTTCTGCTCCTTTAGTGTAACGGTCTGTGCAAGGGCTCCTCCTAAAACATTTGCCATAAATACCCCACTAAACATAAGCATAGCAGTCCCTCTTCCAATGTCTTTTTGGAACTCCCGCCAACCGTTTTTTAGGTTGTAGCGGTAAAAATTAGTCTTCATTCAGATTAGATTATTTGTTAGTTTTAGCTTTGTTGATATATACTTTATTATTATTTAGATTGAACTCAATAGGTGCAGTCTGAGCGACCAGCCCCAATAGTTCTTTTAAATCTTTACCCCTATTTATACTCCCAAAAAGACGATGCTTGTCAAGGCCAGCGCCGACCACAATATCCACTCCATACCAATTGGATAGCTTTGTACCCAGGTCATATAATGTCAAACCATTAAGATCAAAATATCCCTCTTTCCAATCGATATACTTTTCTATATTCTCTATGGTACGGACCTTTCCATTCTGATAAACTTGATTCGGACTGATATGAGTCGCATATTGAACATCTTTATATTCTCCTACCTTGGAGCCTTCATCGGCAATAGCTACCCGCCCCTCAAGCAAAGCTGTGGTATTTGTTTCTGTAAAATTGGCATTAAATTTAGTACCTAGAACCTTAATACTCTGCTTATCACCTCTTACAAAAAATGGTTGATGCTCACCATTATCTGCACTCACTTTAGCTATCTCAAAATACCCTTCTCCTTTTAACTGTACTTCACGCGCATTTTGTTTAAAGTCTATTGGATACACCAATTCGGAATTGGCATTTAGCCATGCTAAAGAACCATCGGACAGTTTTACATAGGCAATACCTCCAGATTTGGTTTTCAGGGTGTTATACACCACCGCATCGGAGTCATCCGTATTATTGATATAGTGCAATTCTCCTGTAGACAGCTTGGTAATCAAATATCCTTTTGCAGATAAGGTATCTCCTACTCTTATACTATCTAGACTATATTCTGTATTATCTTCTAATACCACAATTGCATTAGATGACAAAGGAGCTTTAATATCTTCTAATGCAAAAAACTGGACTTCTTCACTTCGAAAAAAATTGAATTTTAAAATCGTGAACATCCCGACTAGCAAAATTGCAGCAGCAACACCCCATTTCCAATAGGAAAACGGTCGAACTCTCCCGCCACGAACACGGGCATCTAGGGAGACCATTTTTTCCAAAAACTCTGCCCCTGAAATTTCTTCTGCCCCCTCTCGATAATACTGATTAAACCATTGTTCGACCAACTCTCGTTCTTGAGAAGAACATTTGCCCTGTGTGTACCTTCGTAAGATATCGTTATCTATCTTCATTAATCTAGCGATCTATTTTTTTAATGTGTCTTCTAAAAACTGAAGAAGCTCTTCTCCTCTGAGATCCTGTGCAATAATCTTGCCTGTAGGATCGATTAAAAAATTGGATGGTACTGCACGAATGCCATATTGAATGGCTACTTCGTTTTTCCAACCTTTTAAATCGGAAACATGCTTCCATCTTAGGCCGTCTTGCTCAATGGCCGCCAACCAGTTTTCTTTTTTATTATCCAGTGAAATTCCCAATATTTCAAAATTATCGGTATTAAATCTGCTATAGGCTTTTACTAATGTTGGATTTTCCTCTCGACAAGGTGCACACCAAGAAGCCCAAAAATCAATTAAGACATATTTACCTCTGTAATCAGTCAAATGTATTACTTTGCCGTCTGGAGCTTCTTGGCTAAAATTTGCGGCAGCAACACCTGTTTTTATTTTGAACGTTTCTATAAGCTGTTTTAACTTGAGCCCTACATTGGAATGCTGCATTTTATCTCCTAAGCGACTATACAACTCAATAGCTTCTTCATAGTTATCGTTGTTGCGTATATATTCTTTGAACTGATACAAGCTGTACTCATCATCTGGATGGGTAGTGATAAACTCTTGAAGCACGCTTCGATCTAAATCCTCCATACGACCATACTTCTTATTCAAGGATTCATCTTGTTGTCGGATTATAGCTATTTTATCATCGATGGCTTTATTACCTGTTTTAGCTTTTTCAGTTTCCAGAAGGCCCTTAGGGTCTTTCAAAAGTTGCGCATACACATTTGAGTCTAATTCTTTCAATTCTTCAAGAAGTTTTAATCCGTGTTCTACTTCTTTTTTAAATTCGTCAGTTTGGAATACCGCTCGTTTTTCATTTCTCAATTTTTCAAATGCTTGCTGCGATTCCAGTCCTTTATTGGTCCCAATGATTTTATTGTTATCGCCTTCAAATGAAATAACGGTTTCTCCTTTAAATAATGTAAACCAAATGTTTTTTTTGTCAGCCCATCTTTGAGAAGCTGTACTAAAGTCGGTTCCAAATACCACTCCTCCATAGCATGGGCCTTGTAGTTCGCCTGTGAATGAAAATTCCCCATTATGTATTGTTGTAGAGTCAACAACCTGATTGTCTTCGTCAAAAGTGTAGTACATCAAATAGGCTTTCTTTTCTCCGGTTTTACCTACTCCATTTATCGTGAAAGGTTCGAAAATCTGTGCATACGAGTAGAAGGAGAGCGAGAAAAATATAGCTACAAGTAGGAAACGACAAAATTGGATCATTATAATCAACGGTTTAATCTATTATTTTGATTAGCTAAGAAGTCCCTTTTTAGGACTCTCTATATACTATAACGGGGCAGGAGGAAGATTGTCCCAAGAAAAAACAAATTATTATCACAAGAATGCAAACACGGCTAAATAGTGCTCATTATCTCGCTGTCAACAGAAGAATAAGTAAGAATGGTAATTTATCTTTTAGGTACTTTAGAATCAGGGAATATTGATTTCGCACCGTCTTTTCGGAAAGGCCGAGCTTTTCAGCTATTTCATGGTTGCTATATCCTTCAACACGGAGTCTGAATATCTCAAGATACTGTGGGTTAAAATGTTGCAGTAATACTTGAATTCCCTCAAGAAAAAGAGATTCTCTTAGTTTGTCGTCTGCTCGCTCGAAGGAGTAGCTCTGCGCAAAAGTACTCAATGCATCAAGGTAGTTCTGTGCATTGGCATCTTTGGCCATATGGTCAATAATAATATGTCGGAGCGATTTAAAAAGATAGCCGGCAAACTTTTCACCAATCTCAATCTCATTTCTATTGTTCCAGATGCGGATAAAAACATCATGAACCAGGTCTTCGGCTATCTCTAAAGGTACACGCTTCGCAGCATATATCAGCATTGCTGCTTTGTAACGCTCATATATAACATGAAAAGCTGCACGCTTGTCTTTCAACATTAAAGCGTACAGCTCTTCATCCAATAAATGCTCCAGGTTAGACATATAATTGTATCAATGGAGCAAATATAGTTTTTTTTATATTAACACTCCGGTAAGCTCAACGGCACTTTTACTGCTAAACCGCCATCGGCTGTTTCTTTGTATTTGACATTCATATCCTGTGCAGTCTCCCACATGGCAGACACTACCGCATCTAAACTCACTTTTGCTTTATCCGGGTTAGACTGCAATGCCAGCTGTGCGGCTGTAATGGCTTTGATCGCCCCCATCGTATTACGCTCGATGCACGGGATCTGTACTAAGCCACCAATAGGATCACAAGTAAGCCCCAAATGGTGTTCCATAGCTATCTCTGCTGCCATCAATACCTGACGCTGTGAACCGCCCAAGCATTCAGTCAATGCTCCTGCCGCCATCGCTGATGATACACCAATCTCGGCCTGACAGCCTCCCATTGCCGCTGAAATCGTCGCATTTTTCTTGAAAATAGAACCGATCTCGGAAGCTGCCGCGATAAACTGTATGACCTTATCGTCATCATAAGCATCATGGAAAGTAATGTAATACTGAAGTACAGCGGGGATAACCCCTGCCGCTCCATTGGTAGGCGCCGTGACAACACGTCCAAAGGATGCATTTTCTTCGTTCACAGCAAGTGCAAAACAGCTCACGCAGTCTAAGATATAACCAAAATCCTTTCCACCCTGACGGATAGCATCAATCCAGGTGTCATAGTCTGTGTACTCACGTCCCTTCAGCATGCGCTTGTTCATTTTAGCGGCACGACGTTCGACATGTAGTCCTCCTGGCAATACGCCATCCGTATGGCAACCTTTATAGATACATTCTTTTATCGTCTGGAAAATACGTAAAATTCCGGTTTTAGTCTCTGACTCTGGACGCCATGCACATTCATTTTCCAATACGATTTCAGATATTTTCAAGCCTGTACGCATACAAGCACTCATCAATTGCTGTGCTGAATCAACTGGAAATGCAAGATCTACCTCGGACAGTACAGTCTCAGAATCATTCTCCTGGACTACAAAACCTCCACCGATAGAGTAATAGGTTTCTGAAATTGCTTTCCCGTCGGCCAAAAATGCTTGGAAGGTAACGGCATTGGGGTGGAACGGTAAGCTCTGATCGAATAAGAAAAGAAGCTGCTCCTCATAATTGAAGTCTATTTTATGGCTTCCTCCTAATACCAACTCTCCTTCACTCTTTATATGGTCAACTTTGGGCATCACCTGTGATACGTCAAAGGTTACAGGGTCATCTCCACTAAGGCCAAGCAAAACGGCAATATCTGTACCATGCCCTACCCCTGTCTTGGCCAAGGAACCATACAGAAGAATATTGACCTGCTGCACCTTCTCGAAAACAGCTGTTTCTACAAGTTTCTGAACGAAACGCTGTGCTGCTCTCCAAGGGCCCAAGGTATGCGAACTGGAAGGTCCGATACCTATTTTAAACATATCAAATACAGAAATTTGCTCTTGTGCCATTACGATAACTTAAGTCTATTTTATAAATCAGGTTCAAAGTTATCATTAATATGAATGAAATAAAAAGAAGCACCCACAAAAGAAGAAAATGTTTACATTATGATGCCTTTAGCCCTACACTTTGGGAATTCTTTCGGTGGAGAGGGAAGTTATGGTGGCTATATTGTTAACAAGTGATCAAGTTATCCTGCTAACTAGTTGTGGGGGCAACAAGGAAAACCGTAAAACTGCCTTATTCTTTGACAATTTTACGGTTTTAAACATTAACGGATCTAGGATCTAAACTCCTTTTCCGTAGGAGAATTCTTTATTCACAGTAACAGGCAATTTACCCGTTGCTTTAATCTGTTTCAATACCACTTTCAATGCGGCGCGTTGCATAAAGTCATCATTTTGGTAAGCCAACACGATGGATGCACTACGTGCTACATCAACGGAATTGATTGCATATGGATTGGTAAACATAACGGTAACGGTACGTCTACCGGCGATCTTGTCAATGAATTTTTTAACGGGTTCTTTTACATCCAACTCACTACGAGGACGCGAACGGTTATCATGTACGACAAGCAGGATTTGCTTGTGGTTTCTGATCACTTTCACTAAGCTATCCAATTGCTCCTCTGTCTCATTGCCCGCTATATAATAGTTTGTTCCTTGTGTCAACTGTACGCTCAATCCTTTTTCAAAATCCTGCGCTTTGTCGATTCCAACGCTCACTACTGCAGTTTCTTGTTTTGTGTCAAACGATTGAATACGCTTATTGGATTTCAACACCGTCACGGATGCATCCGCCATTCTTTGGATAAGCGATTTGGTCGCCGGTCTATTTAGGTCATTGATCAAGCCATTACGGTTGGTCGGACGATAGTTATTCAATCCTAACCAGTACTTCGCCGCCAATACGCGTTTGACACGCGCATCTAGCTCGCTTTGCTTGATTCTCCCACTTTTTATTGCTTTTTCTACCAAATCAATAGCGCGGGCACTATTCTCAGAAACTTCCAATAAATCATGTCCAGCTTCTATAGCCATTACATCTGCCTCCCCATTCGGGAAGAACTTTTTCACGCCTTTCATATCCATTGCATCCGTTACGGCAAGACCTTTAAATCCTAACTCATTGCGAAGCAAATCAGTAACAACCTTACGGGATATAGAAGATGGCATATTGGGTGTATTATCCAAAGCCGGGATATTCATATGTGCAACCATCACTGCTGGGGCCCCTTGCTTAATCAATTCCTTGAAAGGGTACATTTCTAACTCCTCTAATCTCTTTTTGGAGAAATTAAGTTGCGGCAGGTCATGGTGAGAATCTACGTCTGTATCACCATGTCCTGGAAAATGTTTCAACGAGGCTATAATCCCCCCGTCAACCATCCCGTCCATATAGGCTTTAGATTTGCGTGTTACATTCTCTTTATTATCTCCAAAGGAGCGGAAATTAATAACTGGATTTTTGGGGTTATTATTGATATCTACTACCGGAGCAAAGTTAAAATGCATACCAATGCGTAAAAAGTCTGTAGCGACCTCGCTCCCCATATCGTAGATAAGGCTATTGTCCTGTATCGCTCCTAATGTCATCTGATAAGGAAAAGACTGCGTAGAATCCGGCAGGCGCATACCTAGTCCCCACTCACCGTCAAAAGTCATCAATAGAGGTACTTTTGCAAGCTTTTGATATTGATTAAACATATCAACATGACGTACCGGACCACCTTGAAAAACGACCAAACCACCAAGCTGTTCGTTTTTAATAACGGTAGCTACGGAGTCGATATATTTTTGTCCCAAGTTGGTATGTGCGCGCACCAAAAACAATTGTCCAATACGTTCTTTGGGGGTTAGACTATTAAAAACCGAGTCCACCCATTGGTGTTGCTGATTGATAAAAGGAACAAAGGCTGGCTTCTTCTGCGCGAATCCCACCATTGTCAAACCGCACAAAAATGCACTGGTTATAATTGACTTTAGCATAGTATTTGTTTTATAATTAAGGCTCTAAAATAACACTTTTATACCTAAATGCAGTATTGTGCAAGAAAGTTTTTACAAACACGGCACAAAACCGCATTACACTAAATTGTATTTATCTTCTAGCATCATCGCTAAATCTAACGAATTTGCGATATCACCACACGCCTCTTTTTTCCATAACATATCGATAATAAGAAGCATGAACTGTGTTTCTAGCTCAGGCTCTTTATAACCCAGCTCTTCAAATGCGCGCTGTATAATAGGATGCACAGGTTTCATGAACTGCTCATGCTGCTGTCTAGAAAACGGTGTATGGGACAGCCGTTCTTGTAACTTCCAGAAGAGAGGCTCATCGGCCACTAGTTTGCTGGGAAGAAATATCATTGTCCTTAAAAAGTCCTTTGCATTTTTATAGGTCATCATTCCCCTATGGTGCTGCAATACCCTCCTGTATCCGGATTTGATCAAATGCGCCAACAGAGCGTCCTTATTTCCGAAGTGCTTAAAAATCAAGGCTTCGGACACCCCAGCCGCGGCTGCGATTTCTTTGGTAGAAGTAGCCGCATACCCGTTCTCTGCAAACAGTGTCAATGCTGTCTGCAAAATTTTTTCCTTTCTACTTAACGTGGTTTCCTTCATATAACAGTTTAGAACAGCACAAAGATATTGATTTTAGACCCAGAATACGATAGCAGGGTTTAACTGAAGTGTCATTTTAACCCATTTTAGAAAAAGACACGGTAAACTCTTATCTGCCACCTAAGCTATGCCCAGTATACTAAATATCAAATCATAGATAAAGAAATTATTTTCCTGCACCTTAACTGAAGTTTAATACGCTGTAACAGTAATTAACAAATAAAAGACTTAATATTGTTTCAAAAATATTAAGAACCAAACCTGTGAGACCTAGCGCACTTAGTTTTTTCTTCGTTACGATATTCTTTTTTATCGTATTGCTACCTACCTATGCCCAAAACAGGCTGTCAGGTAATATTGTGGACAAGACCACGTCCAAACCTCTGTCTGGTGTGACTTTACGGGTGCTGAACCTCAAAGACTCTTCTACAGTGAGCCTCTCGTCTAATGAGACTGGCTTATTTTCACAGCAAAACCTCAAAAAGGGAGATTATACCGTTAGCACCAACTTCATTGGTTTTAAATCGGAATCACGGTCAGTTTCTATTGACAACAAACCTGTTTATTTGTTTTTTCGACTCGAACCTTCGGAAATCGCTATTGAGGAGGTGGAGATCATCGCCTCTCCTGCGATTGTTTTAAAAGGTGACACCATGGAATTTGACACTAAGAATTTTTCTACCCGGGAATATGCTGAAGCTG
>JAITLW010000391.1 GCA_031277715.1 Sphingobacterium sp.
GATGGCCCCTCTGCCGGTATCACCATGCTTACAGCATTGACCTCTTTGTTCACACAGCGTAAGGTCAAAGAAAAGTTAGCAATGACGGGCGAAATCACATTACGTGGCAAAGTCCTCCCTGTTGGTGGTATAAAAGAAAAAATACTAGCCGCTAAACGGGCTAATATCAAGGAAATCATTCTTTGTAAATCGAACAAGAAAGATATTCTAGAGATTAAAGAAGATTATATAAAAGACATGCAGTTCCATTATGTATCGGAAATGTCTGAAGTAATCGACCTAGCTTTACTAAAGAGCAAAGTAAAGAACGCCAAAGATATCAATAGGTTTAACACCGAACCGGCTAAAGAAAAATAAAAAATCGCCATACAAAAAAGCATCATTAAAAAATGATGCTTTTTTTGTGTCTAAAAATTAAAGCTTAACTGTCCTGAAGCGTACGCCTCTCTTGCTTTCCCTCCGAATGGAATTTTAGTATATATATCATACTGTTTCACAACGGGATTGAATACACGCACAAAAACTGCATCACAGAAAAAATCCAGATCAATCTGCTGAAGATTACTTTTTGCCTCCCGAAGCATATTTTCCTCAAGGCGTCGACCAATAGACAGATGCGGTTCTTTGGACATAGAACGTAAAGCGAACTTTGTTTTCAGCGCATTGATGACTACTGCCGAACGCTGATTAAAATAATATCGAGATTGCACTGTTGGTGCAATATAATAGGTATAACTATCCCCATTTTGGAAAACAGAATAGTCATTGAAATATACATACTGAGCATGCTCATAGCTCAGTTCTTCACGCAATATTGCTACTATACCGTCCAATTGGCTCTCCGTGGTCTCAAATTCACAGATCGTAATATGTCCTGCGGCATTACAACTAGAATACCAACCGACCAAAGATTTAAGCACATCTTTTATGCCTTTGATTTTGGCATTAACTTTTTCACAAGGCATAAATGCCAAAGATATTTTAACACTTTCCATCATACACGATTTAAGGTAACTTTCTTAAAGATAAGAAAAACAAAGCAGATCTTCCCTGTTCATTAATCGATCGCGCTACGCACTTCTATCGGCAAATCGGATTCAAGTACCCCAGCTCCATCCGCAAAAATAGCTCGGTATTTTTCAGCACGTTCTTCTGCATTAGTAAGCTTATCATAGGTAGGTGAAGCCGAAATCATGCACAGTACTCCCTTCGCTTTAAAGAAATCGTACATTGCCTTATTCGCATTTTTTACTTCAGGCCCAATATAAACAATCATCCTATCGTAAGGCAAACCTGACTCCTTAAATGCATCCAGTGCCTTCTGGTCTTTAATATGCATAGACATATATTGCTTAGGATTTTTATCCAGATAAAATTTAGCTTGTTCTACGGTATGTACTGTAACCCACACCCAGGCATAGGCATTATGTTTACGGATAATCTCAGCGGTCATTTCCAAAGGTATATCCTTCTTATCCAAATTCAAGATCGTCTTCCCTTTTGCCCATGTAATCATTTCATCCAATGTATTTATCCGATAAGAGGTTGCATTACCAGCATGATCTTTTAAGCGCAATTGCTGAAGCTCTTTCCAGGTATAGTCCGACACTTTACCCATACCTGTCGTGGTACGCTCCAAAGTCGCGTCATGCACCATCACTGCTACACCATCTTTCGTCAATCGGGGGTCGACTTCGAAGATCGCCTGTGTCCAGCGAAGTACTTCTTCCATCGCAGCTATTGAATTCTCGGGCATACCATTTTCAATCGTACCGCGATGTCCGGCTATAATTTTTTTATCCGTGGTAAATGTGAAGTATGCGTACATTTCTTCCGGATTTTTAAAGTCTAACGTATGTAACGCCTGTGCCTGTACATCTCCCAAGGTGAATGTCAACAGTAGAAAACTAAAAAAGAGATTATATTTCATTAATATCGGTCTTTACTTCAAGTAAAAATACAATTCCTATTTAAACTAACCATTAGCCCAATGTTTAATTATTAACAACAACGGTCGTACGGATTCCTTTAAAAAAGAAAAAGGAACCCGATTGGGTTCCTTTCAATATCTAACAAATTGACAGCGGTTTAAAACTAAATTAATTTACAGCGTCAATAACTGCTTTGAAAGCATCAGGGTTATTCATAGCTAAGTCAGCTAAAACCTTACGGTTTAATCCGATATTCTTAGCATTCAATTTACCGATCAACTTAGAATAAGAAATTCCGTGCTGACGGGCACCTGCATTGATACGCTGAATCCATAAAGCTCTGAACTCGCGTTTTTTGGTTTTACGGTCGCGGTAAGCGTACTGTAAACCTTTTTCTACTGTATTTTTAGCAATAGTATATACTTTGCTACGTGAACCGAAATAGCCTTTAGCTAATTTCAAAATTCTTTTTCTTCTTCTTCTCGAAGCAACTGCGTTAACCGAACGTGGCATAATTATTAAAATTTAATTTGGTAAAAGGTGTTACGTTTTTCAGCAAGCTTACAACCCTATACCCGGTCAAAAAATATTGTTTACTAATATAATGAAAGAACTACTTACCAATAGCTAACATGCGCTTTACATTACCTAAGTCTCCATCAGAAACATAAGCTGTTTGCGTTAGGTTACGCTTTTGTTTTGTAGTTTTTTTAGTCAAGATGTGGCTTTTGTAAGCGCTTTTTCTTGCGATTTTACCTGTTCCAGTCAACTTAAAACGTTTCTTAGCGCTGGAATTGGTTTTTACTTTTGGCATAATACTTAATATTTATATCAATCTGTTAGAATACTTTTATTTCTTAGCACCTTTTGGGGCCAACGTCAAGAACATACGTTTACCCTCCAATTTAGGTAACAACTCTACTTTACCATAGTCTTCTAGAGCCTGAGCAAATTTCAACAATAAAATCTCTCCTTGTTCTTTAAAGACAATAGCACGTCCTTTAAAGTGTACATAAGCACGGACTTTCTCTCCAGCTTCCAAAAACCGCATAGCATGTTTTAATTTGAATTCAAAATCATGCTCACTGGTATTCGGTCCAAAGCGAATCTCCTTAATAACTGTTTGTTTGGCATTCGCTTTGATTTCCTTTTGCTTTTTCTTCTGCTCGTAGATAAACTTACTATAGTCTACAATTTTACAAACAGGAGGAACAGCATTTGGAGAAATCTCGACTAGATCTAGCTCCAATTCGTCGGCCATCTCTAACGCTTTGCGGGTAGGGTATACCCCTGGCTCAACATTATCCCCAACTAAACGTACCTCAGGCACACGTATGAATTCGTTAATACGATGCTCCGGTTCTTTTTTCCTCATTGGTGGTCTAGGACCACTAGGTCTTTTTAATGCCAAATGTTTAAAATTTTAAACGGTTATTTCTTTTATTAATAAATCTCTAAACTCATCAGACGTCATTGAACCCAAGTCCACTGACCCATGCTTACGAACAGAAACTGTGCCACTTTCCATCTCCTTTTCCCCTACAATAAGCATGTAAGGCAATTTTTTAACCTCAGCATCACGTATCTTACGTCCTACTTTCTCGTCACGGAGATCGATTAGACCGCGAATATCGGAATTATTTAGCGATTCCAAAAGTTTTTGCGCATAATCTTCATATTTTTCTGACACTGGCAAAACTATAAACTGCTCAGGAGCAAGCCATAACGGAAACTGTCCACCACAGTGTTCAATCAAAACCGCTACAAACCTTTCCATAGAACCAAACGGCGCGCGGTGAATCATCACTGGACGATGTTTTTGGTTATCGCTTCCTGTATATTCCAATTCAAAGCGCTCTGGCAAGTTATAGTCAACTTGTATCGTACCCAATTGCCATTTACGGCCCAGTGCATCCTTAACCATAAAATCTAGTTTAGGACCGTAAAACGCGGCTTCACCGTATTCAACGACAGTTGGTAGTCCTTTTTCAGCAGCGGCTTCAATAATAGCAGATTCAGCTAAAGCCCAGTTTTCATCCGAACCGATATATTTGGTCTTATTCTCTGGATCACGTAAAGAAACCTGCGCTGTATATTCATTAAAGCCCAACGCTCCAAATACATAAAGAACCAAGTCGATAACCTTCTTAAATTCTTCCTTCACTTGATCCGGACGGCAGAATAAATGGGCATCATCTTGTGTAAACCCACGAACACGAGTTAAACCATGAAGCTCACCAGATTGTTCGTAGCGGTATACCGTTCCGAACTCTGAAAAACGAACCGGCAATTCCTTATACGAACGAGGTTTAGTCTTATATATCTCACAGTGGTGAGGACAGTTC
Source organism: Sphingobacterium sp. (assembly GCA_031277715.1). Taxonomy (GTDB): domain Bacteria; phylum Bacteroidota; class Bacteroidia; order Sphingobacteriales; family Sphingobacteriaceae; genus Sphingobacterium. Next base: position 4,277 of record JAITLW010000391.1, read on the forward strand.
ATTGGTTTTAACAAGAACTCTTCTCCCTCTACAGGCGTTTTTATCGGCTGGAAAGAATCCGCACCATATTTCTCATAATGTCCTGAAGTGATATAGAGCTGTTTGTGCCCAATATGTGGAGTCATAACTGGTTCATAGCCTGAATTCAGCTGTGCTCTCTGCAAGAAGTCTGTTAACTTTTGTCTTAAAGCAGTTCCCTTAGGCAACCATAACGGCAATCCCATACCCACTTTTTCCGAAAAAGCAAAAAGCTCCAACTCTTTACCCAACTTGCGGTGATCTCTCTTCTTAGCCTCTTCAATAAACTTGAGATAATCCGAAAGCTCCGATGCCTTAGGAAAAGTAACACCGTAGATACGGGTCAACTGTTTTCTTGTTTCATCTCCACGCCAGTAGGCCCCGGCAACATTGGTCAACTTAATAGCTTTGATAAAACCAGTATTCGGGATATGTGGACCTCGACATAGATCTGTAAAGTTACCTTGCGAATAAAAGGTAATCGATCCATCCTCTAAATCTTTAATCAAGTCCAGCTTATACTCGTCTCCTTTATCTTCAAAATAAGCCAGTGCCTCCGCTTTAGAAACACTTCTTCTATCGAACACCTCTTTCTTCTTCGCCAATTCAAGCATTTTATCTTCAATCTGCTTAAAATCGTCAGAAGAAAATACCTGATCACCAAAATCCACATCATAGTAAAACCCCGTTTCAATAGAAGGGCCAATACCAAACTTAATACCTGGATACAATTCTTCCAATGCTTCTGCCAACAAGTGCGCAGAAGAATGCCAAAAAGTTGACTTGCCCTTATCATCATTCCAAGTCAACAGCTTGACAGCCGCATCCGAATCGATAGCACGGGACGCATCCCACACTTCGCCATTTACTTCTGCTGCTAATACATTGCGTGCTAAACCTTCGGAGATAGATAGAGCTACCTGCATAGCGGTAGTCCCTTTTTCATACTGACGTACCGAACCGTCAGGGAGAGTAATGTTAATCATCTACAATTATGATTTTAAAATTTGTTAATGCTTTAGGCACATCGACATACAGTATGTACAATTACACTGTTCTACATGCAGACCCACCTAGTTAATTTAATAAACGCCCAAACATAGATAAAATGCTTGGCATTAGCGAATCCCAAACACAAAAAAGCCAGGAACAGGCACTAATTTTACCTTTAAATGCTATTTAATAGCGCTACAAATGTACCTTTGTTCTTTCAACAATAGTAAATGAACATGATTCCAAAAGGCGCTACTCCTTCAAAACTGCACCCTCGCAACAAACACCGCAATGGCTATCAGATGGAAAAGCTGTGTAAAAGCAACCCTGCCCTACTCGCCTTCGTATTTACGAACGACTACGGCACCCAAAGCATCGACTTTGCCAACCCCAAAGCTGTCTTCGAATTAAACAAGGCTTTACTTGTCAGCGAGTATAAAATTAAAAACTGGCAAATTAGCCCAAACAGCCTTTGCCCAGGCATCCCAGGAAGAGCCGATTATATACACTATATCGCAGACATCTTAGCAAAAGACAATAATGGTCAGATACCAACAGGCGAAAAAGTCAAGGTTCTTGACATCGGCACAGGTTCCAGCATAGTCTACCCACTTATTGGGGCACAAGAATACCTGTGGGATTTTACGGCTACCGAAATAGATCCAAAATCTATTCAATACGCCGAAATAAATGTCAACAAAAACATCTGGCTCAAGAAGAAAATACAATTGAGATTCCAAGATGACAAAGAACACATCCTTCAAGGTATTATATTTGAAAAAGACAGGTTTGATGCTGTAGTTTGTAATCCTCCATTCTTCAAATCGCGCGAGGACAACTGGAACGTAAGCTCCAAGAAATTCCAAAACCTACATAAGAACAAAGAGCAGCCAACCGTTCAAAACTTCTCAGGCCATCCCAACGAACTGTGGTACCCTGGAGGGGAGAAAGCCTTCATCTCAAAATTAATCTACGAGAGCATACAGTTTAAAGACCACCTTAACTGGGTAACAACTCTTGTCTCAAGCAAAGACCACATCAAACCATTGGTCGCCATACTCGAATACCACAAAGCTGCAGCTATAGAAATCATCCCTATGCAGCAGGGTCAAAAAGTTTCAAGAATTCTAGCCTGGAAATGGTAATATAAAAAAAGCCATCAACATAAGTTGATGGCTTTACAAACATTGCTCCTGAAGCTGGGCTCGAACCAGCGACCCTCTGATTAACAGTCAGATGCTCTAACCAACTGAGCTATTCAGGAATCTTATGTTGTTTTCCCTTTCGGTGATGCAATTATCGGAAGTTTAATTTGTCTTTGCAAATATTTTTAAGCACAAATTCGCAACTTCCTCAAATCCAATCAGATTTTTTATCATAAATAAATACCACCCAAGATAAGACTGGCAATAGTGAAATAAATAATCAATCCTGTGACGTCAACTAGGGTCGATACAAACGGCGCAGACGAACTTGCTGGGTCGGCTCCCAAGCGTCTTAGAATAAAAGGCAGCATCGATCCTGTGAGCGATCCCCACATCACCACCCCCACCAAAGACAGACTCACGACCAGCCCTACCAATACCCAGTATTCACCATAAGCATCCAAGAATGCCTCGAAGCCTGCAACACGTACAAACCCCAAAACTCCCAGTATCAAACCCAGCAATAATCCTGAAATAATCTCACGCTTCATAACACGCCACCAGTCTGACAGAGTCACTTCTCCCATAGCCATTGCTTGAATAATCAAAGTCGAAGCCTGCGACCCCGAGTTACCACCACTAGACATAATCAGCGGCATTAGCACCATTAAAAAAACAGCCTTCTCTAATTGCCCTTCGAACTGTTCGATTACCGTGGCAGTCAATAATTGCCCTAAGAACAAAACAACAAGCCAACCCCCACGTTTTTTAACCAAGTGCAAGATGGAGACGTCAAGATAAGGTTCATCCAAAGCCTCCGTACCACCGATACGTTGCATATCTTCGGTATACTCTTCGTTTGCCACCCAAAGTATATCATCGATTGTCACGATACCCAACATAATCCCCTGTTCATCCACTACAGGTAGAGCGACCCGATTGTTCATCCGGAAGACGGTAACAGCTTCCTCTTGGGGATCATTCGCATTTAAAGAAATCAAGCGGTTATCGATCAACTCGCCAACCCGCGTTTCGGGATCTGCCAGTAAGATATCTTTGATTCGAATATCATCGATCAGTTTTCCTTCAGAATCGATTACGTACAGCACATCGATTGTTTCCGACGCGCTCCCATACCGACGGATATGATCTAAGATACGCGTAATACTCCAGTGTGCTTTCACCGTAATATAATCGGGTGTCATCAGTCGACCCACACTATCTTCGGGGTAGCCTAACAGCGAAAGTGCTTCCTTTCGTTCCTCAGGAGAAAGCATGATGATGAGACGTTTTACAACATCTCCTTTCAGCTCTCCAAAAAATGAAGTCCGGTCATCGGGTGGCATCTCATTAATAATCTCCCGAACTTTTGCTGCTGGTAATTTTTTGAAGATACGCTCTTGCGTCGGAAAGTCTAAAATACGGAATACATTAACAGCTCGTTTTAGATTTAAGGTTTCTAAAAAAAGTGCACCGTGCTCGGGAAGTTCGTCGATCAATTCCTCGACGTCAGAAATATTAAGTTCATTCAGAAAGTTCTCTAGCGCTACTAGATTACCTTCCTCAATTAGCTGTTCTACATGCACGACCTGCATTTCCAATTCTTCCATATTGCCTCCGATATTTATCCTACATGTTTTACTTCTTTTGAAAGAGTATGTTAATTAGTGTGCACCCATCAAACACCAAACAGTGGTTTTAAGTACGTTTGCAAAAGTCGCCTTTTTATACCGAAAAATATAATCTTTTTTTTTGTCCGTTTTGCGTCCAAATTGAGAATAGATCCGGTTTAAGAAAAAGACATTCTGTCACCTTTTATTCAAACAAAAACGATGCCTCATCGGATAAAACAAAAACTAAATATCCGCTTCTTGAACTTACAGCATGAGACATGAAACCTAATAGAACTAAGAAGAATACTTCCCATAAAATGGAAGTCACCTTTTAAAAGGGAGCGCACCTTCTGCATCTCCGAAAACAAATTACCTTTACATCTGAAAGCGTCTCCTTCATTGACTCCTTCAAAAACAACAAACCTAATACTGAGTTAATAAAAAAACACTACTTTAGTAGCAACATGCACAAGAGCATTTTACTATGCTTCAAAAAGCAAAAACCACTTTTTTAGAATAAAAAAAAGCAACAAAAACAGATTAAACACAAAATGTTTAATCAATAACAATCAATACATTAAATTTAACGAACTAAACAATCACAATACACAACAACAAACTGAATTACTATTATTTTTAGCAACAAAACAATTCAGCACATTAATCAATTGCTACTAAATGAAAATCAAATCATTACTAACATTTATATTAACTATAAATTTCTATATACTCTGTAGCCAAGTTTTTGATTACAGTCAAGCGCACTACAAAGTAAAATGGAAGCAAATCACAACAGATCAATTCCGACTTATCTTCCCCAGCGAGTTTAGTTCTAGCGCACCGAAGCTTGCCGATAACATCACCCAATACATACAAAACACGTCTTCTGATTTAGAAAGAAAATCACGTTTCATCAACATCATAGTCCAACAAAACCACATACAACAAAACGGTTTTGTACAGTTAGCCCCGCGTAAATCAGAGATCTACTCCACCCCTTCGGCTATTGCTGACAACCAGGAATGGCTCCCCAATCTAGCACTTCATGAATCAAGGCACATCGCACAATTTGACAATTTGACAGGAAAAATAAGAGCTCCTTTTGGCGAACAACTAGCCCTCGCTCTATTCGGTTTGAACCTCCCAGGCTGGTACTTTGAGGGAGATGCCGTCCTTCAGGAAACACTGTTTTCTAAAGGTGGAAGAGGTCGACTTCCCTCCTGGCAAATGCCTATCCGAACGGATATTTTAACCGGACGAACTTATGATTTCAACAAATATGTTCATGGCTCTTTTAAAGACATTGTTCCTAGTTTCTATACAATCGGTTACTTTATGAACAGCGAACTTCATCAAAAAGACCCATTGATTCATGGCAAAATCTTAGCTGAAATGAACGGAAAATTACTCCGACCTTTTAATTTCCAACGTAGCTTAAAGAAGAATTATGGACTAAAATCCAACGCTATTTTTAAATTAACAATGGCAAATTTAGCCAAGACATGGGCCCCTGATTCAGCACTCTTCGACAACAATATTTCAAAACAAACAGACCGGTATCCGACCAATTACCTCCTACCACAAGCTAACGAAGATGCTACTTTTGCGCTACAAGAGGGGCCACAAAGAACAGCAAGAATTATCCAGACGAATCAAAAAACACCTTATAATAGCAAGACCATTTTAGCTTTAGGCATACAACTTATGCCCTATTTCCACTTACGTGACCAGCTCATAACTTGGGATGAATACCGCAAAGATGCGAGGTTCGAAAAACAAACCTACAACGTAATCATGGTCTATGATATGGCCAGAAAAAAGAAAAAAACACTTAGCAAAAACAGTCGATACTACAGTCCTGTAGTCGCTCCTAATAAAAAAGAAATCATCTGCATCGAGGTAGATCTTGCCAATAGAACCTCCTTAGTATGGCTAGATATTGCTTCTTCCAAAAAGATTGACTCCCTCATTTTACCTGTGGGGCTACACCTCCAACAACCTCAATTCAATACGAACGGAACCCATTTAGTAGCTATAGCAGTTAACGAAAAAGGAACTAATTTGATGCAGATAGACCTGCAGAAAAAAAGCTTAACACCTCTACTTGACTGGTCAAATGTACAGATTGAAAGGCCCATTTTCGACCAGGATGATATTATATTTAAAGCAAATTATGGCAATAAAGATGACCTATTCCGATGGAAAAAAGGAGAAATAACTAAGCTAACAGACAGTCGTTTTGGTATCTTCAATCCTTCCTTACATGCAGACACCCTATGGTACAATGATTATACTCCAAGAGGCTATCAGATAAACAGCATTCCCTTATCGCAGCTTAAAGAACAGCCCATTAAACCCCATATGATAGAAGCAATCTATAGTAGTCAAAGCCTAAATAGCGTAAACGTCCCCCAAATAGACACTTCCATCACAACTGAATACACAATCAAAGACTACAAAACATTCAAAAACAGCTTTAACTTTCATAGCCTGACACTTAGCGGAAATGACTTCGAGAATTTTGACAACTTAAAACCTGGGATCTTCTGGATTTCCAATGACCTCCTCAACACTACCGACGTAAGAATAGGTTATGAATATGACAATGACATCCAAAAAGGCATCTATTCTGCATCATTATCATACCAAAAATACTTTCCCAAGATTACCTTATCCCATACTGACAAAGGACAGATTGGGGCCGCACAGTCCAGCAATTCGACAAGCATACCCTTTGACTGGAGAGAACGCACCACAGCGCTTGATATCAGCCTACCCTTT
>JAITLW010000093.1 GCA_031277715.1 Sphingobacterium sp.
CGCATCGATCAATCCCTCGGATGTACAGTCCATCGAAATCTTAAAAGATGCGGCCTCCTCTTCCATCTACGGTTCCCGGGCGGCCAATGGTGTTGTTCTGATTACCACCAAAAAAGGTACAGCAGGACATAGTCAATTCAACTTCAACATGTATGAAGGTTTCTCCCAAGTACCGCGCGAACGCTACTACGACATGATGAATACAGAGCAGTATCAGGACTACATGCGTGATTATTACAAAATCAGATTAGAACTGGGTATCGATACCAATAAAGCTCCCGATCAGATCTTTGCAAACCCTGGAGTGAATACCAATTGGCAAGATGCCGTATTCAGAACTGCTCCCATGCGGAACTACGAGCTTTCTGCTAATGGAGGTAATGACAAAACAAGATACTATACTTCTCTGGGCTATATGAGACAAGGTGGTGTATTATTAGGATCAGATTTCAATAGATTAAGTGGCCGTATCAACCTAGATCATGCCCATAGTGACAAACTGAGATTTTCTACCGCAATCAACCTGACCCGAGCCGTCAACCAAAGGGTACAGGAAGAAAACTCCAAAGAAGGAGCTACCAAAAGTGGGATATTCTCTCCTCCGAATCTAACGGTATTTGACGAGCGTGGCAATTATGTCTATGATCAAGTACGCGTGACACGGGAAAATCCTGTTGCTATGCTTGAACTACCGACCAATGAAGCCCAAACATTCCGGATCCTGGCCAATGCCAGCGCCGAATATAATATCATGCCCGAGTTATTGCTAAAGACAAGCTTTGGTACTGATGTAAGTTTTATTGACGAGACCTTCTTTATGCCTCCTAATGGGCTACGTTCGTACGTAAGCCAAGGAGGAATAGGCGCACGCCGTAACACCAGAGACCAGCTCTGGATCAATGAAACAACACTGACATACGACAAGACTTTCGGGGCGCATAGCCTAAATGTTCTGGGCGGTTTTTCTTTCCAGGAGTCCCGCATCGATTTCGTACATGCGCAACGATCTAATTTCCCGTCCAACGATATCCCCTACATCACAGCTGGAGGCGTCATCAATGGTGCAAACTCCTATCCTGAGGAGTGGGCTATAGCTTCGGGATTCGCCCGTGCAACTTACATTTATAATGATAAGTATATCTTAAACGCAAATGTACGGTCTGATGGTTCTTCTCGTTTTGGAAGAGATAACCGCTGGGCAGTATTTCCTTCTTTTGCTGGTGCATGGCGCGTCAAACAGGAGGATTTTATGCAGGAAGCTAAATTTATCAGCGATTTAAAACTACGCGCAAGCTGGGGGATAACAGGTAACCAAAATATCGGCAACTACGCTAGCCGCTCGATGTATACCGGAGGCAACAACTATATGGGTACCCCGGGTTTCTTACCCAATGTCCTGGGAGACCGCGGGTTAAAATGGGAAACCACACAACAGTGGAATATTGGTATAGACGCAGGTTTCCTCAACGATAGGATCTCATTGCTGGCCGACTACTATTACAAAAAGACCTCAGACTTATTGATTGGTCTACCTATTTTGAGCAGTTCGGGCTATAGCACTCGATTCACCAACTCTGGAGATATCGAGAATAAAGGTTTTGAATTTGAGCTAACGACCAAAAACCTCATTGGAGAATTTAAATGGTCTACCTCACTCAACATGACCTTCAACCGAAACAAGGTACTGGCATTACCCAAGGGATTAAATGAGATGCGTGGCGGTGTGGGCGACCTCAACCGAGCGAGACCTGGGCAGCCTCTAGGCGTATTCTATGGCTGGAAGGCAATGGGAGTCAACTCACAGACAGGTATGATTGACTACCTAGGCGCTGATGGCTCGATGGTGCTTCCTACAGACTATGCGGACCATGTTATGATTGGAGATCCTAATCCGGACTTCTTTGGCGGGATATCCAATAATTTCTCGTACAAAAACTTTGACCTAAGTATCCTTGGACAATTCACCTATGGTAATGACATCTTCAATTATAATCTGGCTTCGGGTCTTGAAGGATTCAACCCGAGTTCCAATCAGTTTGTAGACATAGTGGATCGATGGAAAAAACCAGGAGATATCACAGACGTACCACGCCCTGCTCCAGGAGACCTTAATAACGGTGCTGTATCCTCTCGCTTTGTAGAAGATGGTTCATTCTTCCGTATACGCAATATAACCTTGGGTTACACCGTTCCTAGCGCATTATCAGATAAGTTAAAAGTGAAAAAACTACGTTGGTATGCTACCGTGCAAAATGCCTATGTATTTACCAAATATAGAGGATATGATCCCGAAGTGAGCTCTAGTCACGGTGGTGCAAATACAGGCTTAATCTATGGCTATGACTATGGTAGCTATCCGCAACCACGCATCTTCACCACAGGCTTCAACTTAACATTTTAGATTTTATTATGAGACAGAACATTATATACTTGCTAATCCTCGCTTCATTTGCTTTTACCGCGACATCCTGCAACAAGTTCTTGGATCGCGATCCACTTGGGCAGATCGGTCAGGATGAATACTTCAATTCGGAGACCAATGCCAATTCAGCGCTGATGGGGATGTACCGTAGCATGATGAACTCTTTTTCTTACGGACAGTCTACCATTATCGTACCTGAGTTTTCTGCCCGTCATGTCAGACATGCTGCAGAATATCCAGAGTATGAAAATTTTGCTAACCATCAAGTACAGACAATCAATCCCTGGACTGCCAATATGTGGAAAGCATTATACACCACCATAAATGCCGCCAATCAAATCATAGAAGAAGTGCCAAAGATGGCACCTGCAATGATTACGGACCAAAAGAAAAATATCTTTATTGGAGAAGCAAAATTCATCCGTGCGTTTAATTATTTCTTTCTAGTACGGGCTTTTGGACGTATCCCACTAAAAGTAACCTATACCCAGGAGAACAGTGAGCTGAATACGAAGCAGTCCGAGAAAGAAGAAGTATATACGCAAATCATCAGTGATTTGAATGAAGCAATCAGTCTACTTCCTGCCGAAAATACTTACACCGGAGACGCTAGTCGTGGACGTGCCTCACATTGGGCAGCAAAAGCCTTGTTAGCCAAAGTATACCTCTACCAAGCGGCATTCACCAATGATTATAAAAATGCGGCTAGCTTGTCGGAAGAAGTTCTATCTTCTGGGAAATACAACCTGGTAACAGATTATCCCAGCATTTGGACCACCCAAAATAGTAGTGAAGCTATTTTCGAAATACAATTTGATGATCAGGCGACCAATCCTTTGGCGGCTGTATCCAATGACAATGCCACTGTTCTTTTCCTGGCAAAGGATTCTACATTATTGAATCTATATCGAGAAGGAGATAAACGCAAGGCCTTTACAGTCAAAAAAGGAAGTAAGAACAACTATTTCATGGGTAAGTTTCCCAACTTTTCACCTGCCAGTCAAAACGTAACAGCTATACGCTTGGCAGAAATTTATCTTATTCACGCCGAGGCAAAGGCTAGAGTAGAGAATGGAGTCAGTCAGACCGCCTATGAGGCGCTCAAAAAGGTTCAAGAAAGAGCTGGCTATACTACGCCGATAAATGATTACAGTAGTCTTGAGGCCTTTATTAAAGCTGTACAGGAAGAAAAGGAAAGAGAATTATTATTTGAAGGGGAGACTTGGTTTGACTACTGTCGGACAAAACTTGCCCTGACAAAATACAGTAGTCTTAAAGACGAAAAATACTTTCTCTATCCTATCCCTGCTGCCGAGATTGGATTAGGAAATAGCCTAACGCAAAATCCGGGATATTAGTCATTTCGAATCAACCTAAACCTTTCATGGTATACCCATAAAATGAAGAGCGCCTTTTCTACAACTAGAAAAGGCGCTCCTTATTGATAAGAGAAAATCTCTTGCTTATTTATTCGGTTGAGGTGTAACACGTAAATAAGGTTTGATTTCCGTAAACCCTTTTGGAAACTTAGCAGGAATATCCTCCGTTTTGATTGCAGGAACTACGATTACATCTTCACCATCCTTCCAGTCAGCAGGTGTCGCGACAGAATATGCTGCAGTAAGTTGAAGAGAATCTATAACACGTAAGATCTCATAGAAATTACGTCCCGTAGAAGCTGGGTAAGTAAGCGTTAATTTGACCTTCCTATCCGGTCCAATAACAAATACCGAGCGAACAGTAAACGTTGTTGAAGCATTAGGGTGAATCATATCGTACAGTTCGGCAACATGGCGGTCTTCATCCGCAATAATTGGGAAATCCACCGTTGTATTCTGTGTCTCATTAATATCTTGCACCCACTTCAGATGATCCTCAACACCATCCACACTCAATGCCAGCACCTTAACATTACGCTTTTCAAACTCTGACTTTAACTGAGCAGTACGCCCGAGTTCGGTTGTACATACTGGTGTAAAGTCGGATGGGTGCGAATATAACACAGCCCAACTATCTTTTATGTAATCATAGAAATCGATATCACCTATCGTTGTCTGCGCTTTGAAATTTGGCGCGTCATCTCCTAGTCTTAAACCCATATTTGTAAATTTTAATAATCTATATATTCTACTAATATAGTAGTCTTTTGCGTAATCACCAAATAATTAGGGATAAATTTTATATTTTTATTATGCATGCATAATAAAAATAATTATATTTGATAGAACCAAATAGACGATACACCATGAATTTCGAGCTGTCAGAAGAACATAAAATGATCCGCGATGCGGCAAAAGAGTTTGCCCAGGAGCTGAAAAAAGAAGTTATAAAACGTGATGAGAAAGCGGAATTCCCTACCGAGTTTATAAAGAAAATGGGAGATCTCGGTTTTATGGGAATCATGACTGCAGAGAAATACGGCGGTGCGGGCATGGATGCCCAAGCTTACGTCCTAGCACTGGAAGAAATTGCAAAAATCGATGCTTCTACTGCTGTAATCATGTCTGCTCATAATTCGCTCGTGTTATGGGGACTAGAGGCCTACGGGACAGAAGAACAAAAACAACAATACCTGGTTCCGCTTGCAAAGGGCGAAAAACTGGGAGCTTTTGCCCTATCCGAACCAGAAGCTGGATCTGATGCTTCTTCCCAACACACTACCGCAACTGACCAAGGAGATCATTATCTACTGAACGGCACAAAAAACTGGATTACCAACGGAGGGAATGCCGACATCTATTTAGTCGTTGCGCAGACACATCCCGAATTAGGACATAAAGGAATCAATGTGCTGATAGTCGAAAAAGGAATGGCGGGGTTCACGATCGGACCAAAAGAAAATAAACTGGGAATACGGAGTTCCGACACACACTCCTTATTATTTACAGATGTCGTCGTACCAAAGTCCAATCGCATCGGTGACGATGGATTTGGATTTAAGTTCGCTATGAAAACACTCGATGGTGGCCGTATTGGTATAGCAGCACAGGCATTAGGAATAGCTGCAGGAGCTTACGATCTCGCGCTGGCATATGCTAAAGAACGTAAAACTTTTGGCAAACCTATCTCAGCACATCAGGCTATACAGTTTAAACTGGCAGATATGGAAGTAGAAATTGAAGCTGCAAGGTTATTAACCTATAAAGCCGCTTGGACCAAAGACCAAGGCCTTCCTTATGGTAAAGAAGCAGCTATGGCGAAGCTACATGCTTCAGAAGTCGCAATGAAGCATACTGTAGAAGCCATCCAGATACATGGAGGCTATGGTTATGTAAAAGAATATCGTGTCGAGCGACTGATGCGTGACGCAAAAATCACGCAAATCTATGAGGGTACCTCAGAGATACAGCGGTTAGTGATCGCACGGGAGGTGCTGCGATAAGCCTCCCTTCTACCGTATATTTTTATCAATCTGCTGGAGAAAACCGTAGTCTTCAAAAGAGAAGCTCCCTGTTTGTTGCATATGATGCTCAAACAGTGCTTTCGCTTTCAAAAGCAGGCCATTATCCCGATTGATCAACCCGTCATACATCAGAAGCTGTGCCAGGGGCCTAATCTGCTCCTGCTCCAGGCTTTTGCTATAATCAATAAGCGCCTCATCGCTAAGGTTCAAGAAAAAAGCCCGCTCTTCGTTGAAAAACTCGGCATAGCCCGTATCAATATCCGGGGCCTCGGTTGTTTCCTGAAGCCCTTCCCACTTCCCTACCAAAAGACGGAGAAACTTCCCCATCTCATTTATCCAATTGAGTATTGTGTCTTTTTCGTATCGAATTCCCATATCTAATTACCTAACTTGTCCATCTCCTGTGACAAACCACTTCTCTGTGACTAATTTTTCCAGCGCAAAAGGTCCACGTGCGTGTAGCTTTTGTGTAGAAATACCGATTTCTGCACCCAAGCCAAACTCGCCACCATCCGTAAAACGGGTTGAAGCATTGGAATACACAGCAGCGGCATCCACCGAGCGCATAAATTTCGTTATTTTAGCTGAATCTTGCGACACAATACATTCAGAATGTTTGGAAGAATAATCCGCTATATGGGAAAGCGCCTCCTCTAAACCACTGACCTCTTTTATCGAACACTTTAAATCTAAGAACTCACGGCCAAAATCGGCTTCCTCAGCCTGCTGCACATAAGGATATCCGGCTTCCCGAAAAATACCGTATAGTTTATCCGTAGCGAAGACTTCGACCTTTGCTGCTACAAAGTGAGGAATAAGCCGTTGTATAAACGATCTATCAACATTTTCATCCACTAGAATCGTATCTAATGCATTGCACACAGAAGGGCGTGAGATTTTAGCATTCGCCACAATACGAGCTGCTTTATCCAAATCCGCGCTAGATTCTACGTAGGTATGGCAGACTCCTGCCCCAGTCTCTATGACAGGAACTTTAGCATGTTGACGGACAAAATCGATCAAACCCTGAGACCCACGGGGAATAATGATATCGACATACCCCACTGCCTCCAAAAGTTCACCGATCAAATTCCGGTCTGTAGGCAATAGCTGTACGATATTGGGATCAGTCCCATATTCGACCAACACAGCTTGAAGGATTCCGACCAGATAACTATTGGTGTGCCAAGCATCGCTTCCGCCCCGCAAAAGACATACATTTCCGGACTGTATACACAATGCAGCAACATCAATAGTCACATTGGGTCTTGATTCATAAATTACCCCCACAACACCTAGTGCTACCGTTCTCTTTTCAATCAATAGTCCATTATCAAGATGTTTAGTACTCAACATTTTATCTGTAGGATCTTCTAACTTACTGATATCTTCCACACTTTGCGCTAAGCTTTCAATCCGCTCTACTGTCAGCTTCAGACGGTCGTACTTTGGATCAGTAGCATCCATCTGTGCCAAGTCCAACTGGTTCTGCGTGATAATATCATTACTATTCGTTCGTAACAGCGCCGCAATACGCTCCAATATCTGTTGCTTATCTTTCAGTTGCAAGCCGTTTACTGCCAGTTTTGCAACACGGCTATCCTGCAACTGTTGTTGTATACTGTTCATTTTCTTCCTATTTATTAAGCCCTACCTATATCCATTGCCTCCCCTTCTTACAAAACTATAAAAGGACAATATCATCGGCATGTGCCAGTGCTATATTCTTTTTGGTATCCGATTTCATTAACACGATGGAGTCAACTTTTGCTTTAGCCACAGCCTGTACGACACCATCCTTGTCCGCAATCTGAAAAACCTCGCCGGCTTCAAATTCACCCACCACTTCTGTTACTCCTACTGCCAAAAGGCTTTTTCGTTGCTCAATCGCCTTCAGGGCGCCTTGGTCAAGCTTCACCATCCCTGCTATCAGACTACCGCTAGCCAGCCATTTGTGCCGAGAGGACACTTTTTTCTTTTGTGCCAGGCAGACGGTACCGGTCCCTCCAACGATGGCCTTCAAG
>JAITLW010000136.1 GCA_031277715.1 Sphingobacterium sp.
ATTGATGAAAAATCAGAACAATCCCGCTTCTCAGGATTCGATGACGGCAAACGTAATAAGATTATCAACATCGTTACCAAACCGGACAAACGACACGGTTATTTCGGCAAAATCAACGGAGGAAAGGGTGATGGAGATAAATTTGGCATCAATGTATCTTTAAATGCATTTGACGGCGACAAAAAATACGCGATCAACCTCATGGCCAACAATATTAACGAAACTAATTTTGCGGAACAGGGCCGTGGCGGTAGCCGTCGAGGGAATAATAACACGGAACGGGGGCTTTCGGACACCTATGCCGGCGCTCTAAATTTTACGAACACGTATCTCAATAAAAAAATGGAGGTTAGTGGGGATTATAATTTCAGGTCGCTCTCTACAATGACAAATACGGTGTCGAATATAGAATATCTAAGTGAAAAACAAGCCAATCAGTTCCGAACACAGGAACAGCTATCGGACGACCAGAACAAGGAGCATAAATTTAATGGTCGGGTAAAATGGAACTTAGATTCGACCAACCGGATTGACTTTTCTCCCAACCTAAGCTATACCGAAGTCCATAAATTAAACAGCTCTGATAGCCGAACGAACCGCAATCGTACGGAACCAATCAACCACTCTGTCCGGTCGGGCGACAGTAACAACAAAAGTTTGAATATCGGAGGCTCTCTCACCTATATGCATCGATTCAGCAAAAAGGGGCGGTCGCTTTCACTAAACGTAACAGCGAATAAAAGCACCAACGATGCACTGGCACTCAATCTGGCTACCACATCGTACTATAAGAAATCAACTTCTGGCAGCTTAGATGATATGGAACCAGTATTGAGTCGTATTGATACAAACAACAACCGTAGCTTAACCGAAGGGTATGGATCAGGCATAAATAGCCGTCTGTCATTCACAGAAGCGTTATCTGCCCAGAGCCGATTACAGGCAAACTACAGCTTTAGAAATACCTCCAACTATTCTAATCGCGAAACATTTGAATTTTTGGCGGAAACGGGACAACTGGGGAAATTACGGGAACGCCTGTCTAATGAATTCAGGAATGATTACAACTACCACAGTGCCGGACTATCGTATTCGTACAACAAAAAAGATGCGCTACGCATACAGGCAGGCCTTAATTACCAGCATGGTGTGCGCACAAATAAACGCACCGTACCAGTAGACCTAAAAACCACGGCCGACTTCAGTAGCCTACTACCTGAATTCACGACGGTATATAAGTTTTCGAAGGATAGAAATATTGAATTCAACTATAACACGCAAACCAATACACCAAACATCAATCAACTGCAGGATTTTGTCAACAATGGTAATGAGCTACGCATTACGAATGGCAATCCCAACCTGAATCAAGAATATGCACACACCTTACGCTTACAATACAAGGATGTGAATAAACTATCAGGCCGCACACTGACCACCAATGTAAACTTTGAGTACATCAACAATAAAATAACTAACGCTGTAATAACCGCCAACAGAGATACGACACTGATCTTTCAAGACACTTCTTTCTTACTGGGTGCCGGCGGACAATATACAACCCCTATCAATGTCAACGGTGCTTATAGCTTCAAGCTCAACAACAGCTATGGGCTTCCTATAAAACCGTTAAAGATTAATCTACACACTAATACGAGGTTATTTTTTGACAATGACATCGCAGAGAATAACGGGGAACTGATTAATAGTACTTCTTATGGATTTGGGCAGAGCATTGGATTCAACTCTAACTTTAGTAAGCAGTATATCATCGGCCTGAGCTATAATATCAATGGAAGGTACACGCACAATCCATTGGGCAGGCTACCAAAATATGAAGTATTCACACACCGGTTGAATAATAACATCACTGTTGAGCTTTTCAAGAAACTCGTCCTCTCATCTCAATTCACCTATTTATTAAACGGTGGAATCATGGGAGCCCCCGGCATAGAGACCACGCTCTGGAATGCTTCTATAGGTTACAAAATTTTCAAACGTAGGAATGGAGAACTTGGACTAAAAGGCTTTGACTTATTGAATAATGCACAGAATGTAAACAGGCGGGTCAATGTCGACAATATTTCGGACGTGACTTCGAATACCCTAAACCGTTATTTCTTACTATCGTTTACCTATAATCTACGTCAGTTTGGCGGAAAGGCTATGGGCAGCAAAAAAGAATCTAGAAAAACAGCCCTCCTGCATGAATAAAGGTTTGCTTTTTATCCATGTACTCTTCTCTATTAATGGGCTTTGTTGCTTTGGATAAGATAACTGTTCTATATCCTAGGCTAAGTGCGTCCATCGCGGTAAAATGTACACAGAAATCTGCTGCTAGTCCACATATATGGACTTCCGCAATACTACGATCCTGCAAATAGCCGTGGAGTCCGGTATTTTTACGCCGTCCGTTATCGTAAAACCCGCTATAACTATCTATCAGAGGCTCTATTCCTTTCCGAAACACGGCTTCTACTTTGGTTTGATCAAGGCTAGCAGCCAATTCTGCCCCTCTGGTTCCTTGAACACAGTGATCTGGCCATAAGACCTGTTCCAGGCCGTTGAGATTGACCTGATCAAAAATATTATGCTCCACATGCTGGGACGCAAAGCTTTTATGGGCGGCGGGATGCCAATCCTGTGTTGCAACGACGAGGTCGTATTTGGACTGTAGACTGTTTATTATTTCAATAATCTGATCTCCATTTGGAACTTCAAGAGCTCCTCCTGAAAGGAAATCATTTTGAATATCAACGATTAACAATGCCTTCATCTGTATATCTGTTTTACCGAAAGTATCCGTTATCCATCACCACTAAGGACGTCACATCCTCTTTCATCACTATGCAAACAAGTGGCTGTATATTTTTTTAAAAAAGTAACGTTACAGTATGTATCTTGGACTTCATCCTCATTCTTCATGTCCCTGTATTGACCATTAAGCTAGATTCTACTGATTTACAGGATTAAGTTAATCAATATTCATGATATAGCCAATGCCTCTGACATTTGTAATCTTGATACGTTCATCCTGTGCAAAGTACTTACGTATCCTACTGATAAACACATCGAGGCTACGTCCAGTGAAATAGGTATCATCCCCCCAATAGGCTTTGATAATATCTTCACGTGGAACGACATTATCTTTATTCTCGAAGAGACGTCGAATAAGTTCGACCTCCCGATAGGACAATTTCTCCTCTGCTGCAGCGTGAGTCAACATATTTTTATTGGTATCTAACACATAGTCTCCTATTTCATAGGAGGCATGCACAGGTCTCTTGACTCGTCTAGAAAGTGCTTCAATACGAACGATCAACTCCTCTATCTTAAAGGGCTTGCGGATATAGTCATTTGCCCCCATATGAAAACCTTTGACGACATCTTCCGTCTGCGTAAGGGCGGAGAGAAATAGGATAGGCACATGCGGATTGGTTTTACGGATCTCGGCCGCAGTCGTGAAGCCATCCATCAATGGCATCATCACATCGAGTACGATTACATCTGCATTTTCCTTTTTAAAATAATTCAGTGCCTCTTGTCCGTTCTCTCGGTGTACGACATCAAAACCGTGATCTTCTAAACTGTCTGCCACGATCAGTGCTAAACTTTGCTCGTCCTCGACATATAGTATCTTTACTTTGTTCATTGTTTTGGGATTGTTAGAATAAATACGGTCCCTTTTCCTAAAATACTGTCTACTTTAATCGTACCGCCATGCTGTTTGACTACCTGCTTGACATAGGCTAACCCTAGGCCAAAACCTTTTACCGGGTGTAAATTTCCGCTAGGAACCCGGAAGAAAACCTCAAATATATCTTTAAAATAAATAGGATCTATCCCCAATCCATTATCAGCGATAGATAATACGATATTTCCACTCTCTTCTTTCAGCCCAACCTGTATTTTTACGGCATCGCCAGAGTATTTGATGGCGTTATCAAATAGGTTACTGATTACGTTCTTGAGGTGAGCGGAATCTGCGACAACGGTCAACCGGGGCAGCTCACCGATGAAATCGATGCTGACATTTTTCTTTGCCCCTAACTGCACAATTTCGACACCTTCTTCCAATAGCCTAACCAAGTCTACCTCATCTCTCCGTAAATTAACGCCTGTGACCTCATCGATATCAAGTTGCAGTACCTTTTCTATCATATTTGCAAGGTGTTCCAGCTCCCGGTGCGATATCCTTAGGTACTGCTCCATTTTCTCCTTGTCGTCACGCGCTCCATAACGTTGGATAGACTCTACCGCGGCCATTACAGTCGCAACGGGAGTTTTTAGTTCGTGAGTCATATTGTTAACAAAGGATTTGCGCAACAAGGCGAGTTTATTCTGCCGATTGATGGTCCATAGTAGATAGATAAAAGCACCGATCAACGCCAATATCAAGAGAACAGATACCATTACCTGCACCGCCATTTTACCCAGAAGATAAAAAACGGGGTGATCAAAGCTGGCTACGAGATACTCATCTTCTGTAGGATTGACCAATATAGGGCGGGTCAGTATGGTTCCATCGGCTTCGACTTTGACACGGTACTGGCCCTGTCCGCGCAGCCCATCTTTCGACGTCTTGATTGTTATTTGGACAGGTGTAGCTATACCTTTGGTATCTAAGCTCTCTGCCAACAGTCTATCAATCTCGGCTAATGTAGCATCATTGAAGGTAATATTCTGCAACATAAAGGAAGGCATGATTGCAGTAGGCTCGCCGGCTTCCTTTTTTGCCTCTCTACGTTTATTGTATCGACGCATGCGCTCTTGGGCCAGACTATCCCAAAGTGTCTGTATCTTCTCTTCGTCAATATTACTATACATGGATTTGATCCTCGCCACGAATACTCCACCTTCTTTGGAAATCCCCTGATCACGCTTATCGTTTATCGTATTTTGGTGATCGTCATAATAGGTCTGTATCGCATTAAACAGGCTCCGCTCAATGTCTGTGACCAACATCTCGCGTTTATTCACATAACCTCCGTAAAGCCAAACACCCACGATTCCTCCAATCCCGACAAGGGATAGAACAATCATCACCACCAATATTTTATACTTTTTTAACATGATTAAAACAAATTTAAATTCTTAGATTTGCACGACGAATTGTTTAGGGTCATATTTAACAAATTATAACACATATTAACAATACGTATTACTTACATTTGCATGTCAACTAATAAATATGAGGCAATTATTACGTTTTAGATACCTTTTCTTTTTATCCTTATTTGCTGCGACGGTTTCCTTTTATAGCTGTGATAAAGATATGAGTGTTTCTTTGGAAAACTCCAATGATAACTTAGGTGTCGTGGTTCTTGATTCGATGACTATCAATACATCAACCTATCAATTGCTAAATCTTCCTTCCTCTGCTACAGGATCTCTATTAGTTGGTAAATCTACCCAACCTGAAAGTGGATCGGTAACTTCTTCGTCTTATTTTAGGGTGCAATTGCAAACATTGACCAATGACATTCCTGCAAATGCGGTATTTGACTCGGTAAATCTAGTGGTAAGACCTAGTATCAACAAGTATTATTATGGCGATACGACCAAGACGCAGACCATATCGGTACACCGCGTGACGGAAGAAATTGTCCTGAAAGATATTACCAATAGTATAGATCAATACAATACACCAATATACGTCACTGGTCCAACCATTTTTAATGACCAAAAGTTCAATTATGACGCGACGTCTCTTGGAGACCACTCGTTTCTTCCTAGAATAAGATCTATAGACACGATCAGTATTAAGCTTGATCAAGCTTTTGGTCAGGAGATTTATGACATGGTGAAAGCCAATGATTATAATGTAACCACAAACGAGTCTTTTCAACAATACCTTAAAGGTCTTGTTTTAGTTCCCGGCAACCAAAACACTGCCATATTGGGATTGAATGACACCTTGCGTGTGAACATCAACTACTCCTACATGGGAACTGATGGTTTTATGAAAAAAGGAGCCAAAGTAATAACTTCAAGCTCTAAAGCTTATCAATACAACAATATTGAATATGATCGCACGGGCACGCCTTATGCGAGCATCAATTCGGTAAACAGAGAGCTTAAAAGTTCGGCGACGAATGGTGAAGTATTGCTTCACGCCGGAGCGGGCCTTGTAGCGAAAATCAATATTCCCTCGTTAAATGATTTTATGCATGAAGAAAATTTAGCGATAAATAAGGTGGAATTGATTGTGGAAACGACTGGCAGTAATTTTGGTTCGTACCCGGTCCCCAACGCACTGATGCTTCTTATAGCAAACAGTAACGGGGTTCCGATTTCTTATGTACGTGCACCATTCTCAACAGCGATTCAGCAAGCAACCTTTATTCCGGGTAATGAGGTCGGTACGAATGGCCGTTATGTCTTTAACCTAATCGATTACACGAAAAACGTTAACCAATCGGACTATCGCGGAACTTCTTTATTATTATCTACTGCTTCTCCAGCCTTGTTTGGGACAGTAAATAATACTATTATTGCCACAGAAAATGGCAAACCAAAAATTAAATTAAACATTGTATATACTAAATTCAAATAATCTATGAATAAGAAAAATTGGCTTTTTGTAGTTGTAGCCTGTGTTTTTTCGTTAACTGCTTTCAACTCTTGTAAAAAAAGCAAAGATACTGATACTGATGACAAAGGTCCTACAGAATGGGTAAAGGCTTCTGCATTTGATGGTGACCCTAGAAGCTCAGCTGCTTCTTTCCAAATCGGAGATGTAGGCTATTTGGCGACTGGTATCTTAACAACAAACGAAAGAACTAAGGATGCTTGGACTTTCAAAAACAACTTATGGTCACGTATCAAAGAATTTGGTGGCGAGGCTCGTAACGGTGCAGTTGGTTTTAGTATCGATGGTAAAGGTTATATAGGAACAGGTTTCAACGGTACAGATGTCCTTAATGACTTTTGGCAATATGATCCTGCGACTAACGCATGGACAAAAATTGCTGACTTCCCAGGAGAAGCGCGCTACGGTGCTGTTGCATTCACATTGGATGGTATCGGTTATGTAGGCACAGGTGCTACAAAAACACAGAAGACGTTGAAGGATTTCTTCAAATATGATCCAAAAACTAACACTTGGTCGGATGTTACCTCTCCTTTGAAAAACAAACGTGTTAACGCATTTGCTTTTGTAGTAAACGGTAAAG
>JAITLW010000180.1 GCA_031277715.1 Sphingobacterium sp.
AAACAAATGGGTGAATGCTATCAAAACCGCAGGCATTACAGCAATCGAAGGTCGTATCATAGGTGATGACCGTCTTTACAACGGCCATGATGTCCCAGGAGGATGGATATGGAACGACATGGGCAACTACTACGGCGCTGGCATATCAGCATTAAACTGGCAGGAAAATAAAGCGGGGATTAATTTCCAAACCGGCAGTCCCAACAGCGCGGCTCCGATAGCATCCACCACCACCGATCTTTCTTACCTCCAACTGATCAACACGGTAAAAATCGGGAGACCCGGCAGTGGTGACAATGTCTACGCCTACTCGGCACCCTATTCCGAAAAAATATACCTCCGTGGCACCTATGGCCAGGATTTAAAGAAAACAATTGAGATTTCTCTTCCGGATCCCGCTTTTGCATTAGCTTTCGACCTTTCTAAAGCTATCAATACTTCTGGAATAGTTGTAAGCTCGCCCCCGACCACAGGGCAAAGGCTGGTAGAGCAGGATTCTATATTTCCAAAAAAAACCGCAGAACTAGACCTACACACCTCTCCGGCGCTAACAGATATTGTATATTGGTTTAATCAAAAAAGCATCAACCTCTATGGCGAAGCCATCTTAAGAAGCATAGCCTACATCAGTGGGGGCAAAACCTCCACCTACGACGGTGCAAACTACCTACAAAAGTTCTGGCAACAAAAGCTTCAGATCAATAGTAGCGAACTAGGTATTATCGACGGTTCAGGTCTTTCTCCACAGAATAATGTAACGACCAACGCGATGAATCAAATCATGCAATACGCTATAAAAAGGCCTTGGTACGATTCCTTTATCAAGAGTCTACCTACCTATAATGAGATGACGATGAAGAGTGGCACTATAGGTGGCACCTTAGGGTACACAGGTTATCATAAAGCAAAAGATGGCAAAGCATATACTTTCACTATTATCGTCTATAACTATACGGGGAGTGCGTCAAAAATGCGTCAAAGTATGTTCACTGTTCTAGACATCCTGAAATAATAACTTTATTATTGTATATTATAAAAACAGAATAATACCTTTGGAGGCTTAAATTTGACACCCATACTAAAATGAGTAATATCAATAGAAAAAAAGAGGCTTTGGACTATCACGCCCTTGGCCGTCCCGGCAAAATTGCAGTTGTTCCAACAAAACCTTACAATTCTCAACGTGACTTATCGTTAGCCTATTCACCTGGAGTAGCTGAGCCTTGTCTTGCTATCGCTGAAAATCCAGAAGACGCTTATAAATATACCGCAAAAGGAAACCTAGTTGCTGTAATCAGTAACGGTACTGCCGTATTAGGTCTAGGCGATATAGGTGCTCAGGCCGGCAAACCCGTTATGGAAGGAAAAGGTCTTCTTTTTAAAATATTTGCAGACATCGATGTATTTGACATCGAACTGGACACCAAGAACGTAGACGAGTTTGTCAACATCGTTAAGGCCCTGGAACCAACTTTCGGAGGTATCAACTTAGAGGATATCAAAGCACCGGAATGTTTTGAGATCGAACGCCGCTTAAAAGCGGAGATGAACATCCCGGTCATGCATGATGACCAACATGGTACAGCAATTATTTCTGGAGCGGCTTTAATCAATGCTTGTGAGCTTCAGGGTAAAGACATTGCATCTGTTAAAATCGTTGTCAACGGTGCAGGTGCTGCCGCAATCTCCTGTACAGGTATGTACGTAGCAGTAGGTGCAAAAAAAGAAAACATCGTTATGCTGGATAGCAAGGGAGTAATCCGTAGCGACCGCGAGCAATTGGACGGTTCCAAAGCAGAGTGGGCTACGAACCGGGATATCCACACGCTAGCCGATGCAGTAGCAGGATCTGATGTATTCATCGGCCTATCTGCCGCAGATGTCCTTACAGTAGATATGCTAAAATCCATGGCGGACAAACCAATTGTACTAGCAATGGCTAATCCAAACCCAGAGATTGCATACGATCTAGCAGTAGCTACACGTTCAGATATCATCATGGGAACAGGTCGTTCAGACTTCCCTAACCAGGTTAATAACGTATTGGGATTCCCTTATATTTTCAGAGGAGCTTTAGATGTCCGTGCGACAGCGATTAACGAAGACATGAAAATCGCGGCGGTCCATGCTATCGCTGATCTAGCAAAACAAACGGTACCAGAAGAGGTTAACCAAGCATACAATACAAACAATCTACGTTTTGGAATAGATTACGTAATTCCAAAACCTACAGACCCTCGTTTGATTACGGAGGTATCCATTGCCGTAGCTAAAGCCGCTATCGCTTCAGGCGTAGCAAGGCAGACAATTACGGACTGGGAAGTTTACAAAGATGAGCTACGCAAACGTCTTGGAAAAGACGATGGCATCATGCGTAAGGTAACTTCTATAGCGAAAAACAACCCAAAAAGAGTCGTTTTCGCGGAGGCAGACAATGCAAAAACACTTCGTGCCGCACAAATTGTAAAGGAGGAAGGAATTGCCATTCCTATCTTATTAGGAAACAAAGAGCGTATCACCGACATGATTGAAGAGTACGCTTTTGATCTGGACAATGTTACAATCATCGACCCTAAAGCCGAAGAAAAAACAGAACGTTTTGAAAAATACGCAGAGCATCTTTACAAAAAGAGACAACGCAGAGGTGTCTCTAAAATGGATGCAATCAAGTTGATGTCCAACCGCAATTATTTTGCAGCGAGTATGGTCGAGTTTGGAGAAGCAGACACCTTGATCTCTGGACTGACACGCAATTATGCATCCACCATCAAACCTGCATTACATGTAATTGGAGCAAAAGAAGGAAGCCGTATCGTAGGAATGTACATGATGTTGACCTCAAAGGGTCCATTATTCCTAGGCGACACCACAGTAAATACGGATCCTTCTGCGGAGGAACTTGCCGATATCACTGTATTGATTGAAAAAGCGGTACGTCGTTTTAATGTAAAGCCAAGAATAGCGATGCTTTCTTATTCTAACTTTGGATCTAGCGATGGTCCTACACCGACAAAAGTTCGTGAGGCTGTTAAGTTACTTCATAAAAATCATCCTGAAATCATCGTTGACGGTGAATTACAGGCCAACTTTGCATTGAATAAAGAGATGTTGGATAGCAATTTCCCATTCAGTACCCTGAAAGGCGAGAGTGCCAATACGCTTATATTCCCAAGCTTAGCATCCGGTAACATTGCTTACAAGCTATTGCAAGAAGTTGGAAATGCAGAAGCAGTTGGTCCGATATTATTAGGTATGAACAAACCAGTACACGTGTTACAATTAGACAGTTCTGTTCGTGAGATTGTGAACATGGTCACCATTGCCGTGGTTGATGCACAGGCACACGAGACTTCAAAATAAAGTTATATCACCCTATAGCTTCTATAACTATAAAACAAAACCATGTACGATTATTTCAATGGTAAACTCGTATTCAAGGCCCCTACCCATGTCATACTTGAGGTAGGGGGCATTGGATATTATGTCCATATTTCATTAACGACCTATTCACTGATCAAAGACCAGGAAAACTGCAAACTCTTTATCTCTTTTCAGGTCCGCGAAGATGCTCATACATTATTCGGTTTTGCCACCGAAGGCGAGCGCCATCTATTTAATCATTTGATATCTGTTTCGGGAATAGGTCCCAATACGGGCCGAATGATGCTCTCTTCTATTACTCCAGAAGAAATTCAATCTGCCATCGTAAATGGGCAGGTTGCTATCATCCAAAAAATAAAAGGGATAGGTCCTAAAACCGCTCAACGTGTTATTCTCGAATTGCAGGACAAACTCAAGAAGCAGGGCGACCATGCCTTACTTCCACTTCCTACGACAACACAATCTGTACCAGACGAAGCACTATCGGCTCTCGTAATGCTAGGTTTCCAAAAAGGCCAGGTAGAAAAGACGCTTGCGGCACTCGTCCTTACAGAAAGTAATCTTACCGTAGAAGAGCTTATTAAAGCTGCTCTCAAAAAGCTGTAATACACAGCAAAAAAAAGACATTAACAATCTTTTAACATTTTACTCCCAGGAATATCTTGGGAGTTTTTGTTATTATTAATTAAAACATAGATATTTGCTTGAATAATAGCAATTATTAATTTTATTTAGCCA
Organism: Sphingobacterium sp.; assembly: GCA_031277715.1. Classification (GTDB taxonomy): domain Bacteria; phylum Bacteroidota; class Bacteroidia; order Sphingobacteriales; family Sphingobacteriaceae; genus Sphingobacterium. The sequence goes on from JAITLW010000180.1 coordinate 4,120, forward strand.
AACTCTCTTGAAAAAGCACAGGTCATTATTTTCATTATTGATACTTGTTTGTGTACTGATAAATATTGGCTATGCCCAAGTGGTAACACCTGTTACAAATCTTTCAGCCGGTGATTCCACAAAATTGAAATATCACCTCAAAGACAATCCCTTTATCAAACTGCCGAAATCCTATCGGCCCATATCTCTGGATATACCGCAAAATATCGAGCGGGAGATCGTTTTTGATCCAGAAACAAAGCAATATATTATTAGGGAAAAACTCGGGACAAAGATGTACCGCCCTCCCCTATACCTCAGTATTGATGAATTTAAAGACTATGAGTTCAAAAGGCTGAAGAAAAACTATTGGGAAGAATTGGCCGGGAAAGAAATGGCAGAAGAACGTCGACGCAGACTCTTCCCTGTCATTGAAATAAACAGCCCCACCTTTGAAAAAATATTTGGAGGAAATACCATAGACATCAATCCACGCGGTAGCGTGGATATTGGCATTATGGCCCAATACAACACCAATGAAAACCCGATGTTTAACGAGCGTCAGCGCAAACAATGGGGAATGGACTTTGACCAGAACATGAATCTTAACCTAGTAGGTAATATTGGTGAACGGGTAAAAGTAAATGCCAACTTCAACTCTCGTGCTCAATTCGGTTTTGAAAACCAAATCCGATTCGACTATGTTGCTGGCGACGACGACATTATACGTCGATTGGAAATTGGTAATGTGAACATGTCGCTCAACTCTACCCTCATTCAGGGAGCAGAATCGCTATTCGGTGTAAAAACACAGCTCCAATTTGGAAAGCTTGCCGTTACGGGGTTACTCTCTCAACAACGCTCAAGCAAAAAAGAAATTACCTTATCTAATGGTAGTCGCGAAAGTGAAATGACATTAGAACTCAGTAATTATGAGGCCAACCAGCACTACTTCTTGGGGCAGTACTTTAGGGACACCTACGCTCAGTCCCTCGCTATGGCCCCAATTATCACTACACCAATAAATATTACACAAATAGAGGTTTGGGTCAATAACCGTTCTAATACATTCGAAGATTCCCGGGACATTATGGCCTTAATGGATCTTGGAGAATACAATCCTTACAACAATATCATCAATCGTGTATCCCCCAACCGGTTACCGTCCACCGGAATACCAGGTTCGCTAAGCCCTGATATTTCCAACGACTTACTATCCCAATTGGGTGAACCTGGACGGGAGTCTACCGGCAATGTTGTGCAAAGTTTCTTCTCAGGAACCGGTGCAAACGACAACTATGCGAAGCTCACCTATGCGCGCAAACTTATCGAAGGTAGAGACTACACCGTAAATAGACGTTTAGGGTATATTTCCTTAGTATATCCACTTGGACAGGATCAGGTATTGGCTACTGCTTATCGCTATCTGGCCAATGGCAAAGAGTATCAGGTCGGAGAATTTAGCACCGATATACCCGTAACTCCTTCCGCTCCAAAGATGCTTTATACAAAGCTACTGAAGAATGAAATTCTGAAAACAAATCTTCCGATATGGAATTTGATGATGAAAAACATTTATTCTCTCAATGCAACCAATATCTCCGAGAATAATTTATTTCTACAGATTTACCGTACCGAGACAGAGACCGGAGCCGACCGCCCATCCATGTATGAAGGTAGCCAAACGTCCGACAAAACCTGGTTGCAACTCACCAGTTTAGACCGTGTCACCCAAAATTTAGCCGCAGGATCAGATGGTTTATTCGACTTTTTACCCTATATCACTATCGAACCGGTACGCGGAAAACTGATTTTTCCAGTTGTAGAGCCTTTTGGTAAAGATTTGGCAGCCCGTTTTAATGCAGGCGAGGTTGATCTTATTGAAAAATACACCTATCCCGAACTATATACACATACCAAGGTAGACGCGGAACAAAAATTCCCTAATAAGAACCGGTACAAACTAAAAGGGAGGTATCAATCCGGATCGGGCACAGAGTACCAG
>JAITLW010000246.1 GCA_031277715.1 Sphingobacterium sp.
TGCGGATTCTATCGTTGTAAAAACAGCACACTCATTCCAACGTATTTTGGATGAGGTGGGTTTGTTCTTACATCTTGTGGAAGAAAATAATGGGCATGTCGAAAAGAAAAAGACGAACAAATTAGGGTCGTTGAGTGAGGTGCTGGTTGGTAAGACTGTTTTGGTAGCAGATGATGATGTACGGAATATATTCTCGTTGACTAAAACGCTAGAACCGTATCAGATGGAGGTCTTGTCTGCTACCAATGGGAAAGAGGCTTTGGAAGTAGTTAAAAACAACCCGAAGATCGCCGTGGTATTGATGGACATGATGATGCCAGAGATGGATGGGTATGAGACGATACAGGAGATTAGAGCGATACCCGCATTTACACGACTTCCTATTATAGCGGTAACCGCTAAGGCTATGGTCGGGGATCGTGAAAAGTGTATACAGGCGGGAGCATCGGATTATATCTCCAAGCCAGTGGACAAGGACCAGTTGCTTTCACTTTTAAGAGTGTGGCTTTATGAATCTAAAGTTTGATGTATTAAGAATGGAAATCAAGGACTTAATATTGATCGTCGATGATGATGCGCGAAATATTTTCGCTTTAGCACTGACTCTTAAGGCAAAAGGATATAAGGTGGTCACGTGTCAGGGAGCCAGAGAAGCTCTGGATCTTTTATTGTGTAACACACAGATTGGCTTGGTACTGATGGATATGATGATGCCCGATATGGATGGGTATGAAGCATTGGACGTGATAAGACGGGATGACAAATATCCGGATATCCCGATAATAGCGGTTACTGCTCAAGCGATGAGCGGGGATCGGGAGAAGTGTATCGGTTCGGGCGCAAATGACTATGTTTCCAAACCTATACAGGTGGATGTTTTGATGGACGTAATAAAGAAATGGGTGTGATGTTAGAGCCGGATATATTGAGGGATGAAGAAATAACGATGTTGTTGAACGATGTTGCAACAATCTATGGTTATGATTTTCGACAATATAGTAGAGCCTCTCTCAAAAGGAGGCTGAATCGGATATGCCTTGTAGACCGCTTTTCTAGTTTCGCGGAGCTCCGTTACAGGGTTGTTAATGACGCTTCTTACCTGCAACACTTTATAGAAGAGATTACGGTAAATGTTACTGAAATGTTTCGCGACCCGAGTTTTTATAAGGTATTGAGGCAGGAGGTAATGCCCCGATTGGGAACCTATCCTTTAATTCGCATTTGGATTGCAGGATGTTCTACTGGAGAAGAAGCTTATTCTATAGCAATATTATTGAAAGAAGCCAATCTCTATCATAAGTCCCTGATGTATGCAACGGATATAAATCCTACCGTGCTTGAAAAAGCTGCGACAGGTATATTCCCGTTGAACCAAATGAAAGCCTATTCGGAAAATTATATACGCTCTGGTGGTAATAACGATTTTTCAACCTACTATGTCACAGGGTATGATTCTGCAAAGTTCGATTCAGCACTGAGTGAGCGGATGATTTTTTCGACGCATAATTTGGTCTCTGATACATCCTTCAACGAGTTTCAATTAATTCTGTGTCGAAACGTGTTGATCTATTTCGATAAAGATTTGCAGGAGCGGGTATTCAAAGTCTTTGACGAGAGTCTTCATAATCTAGGCTATCTAGCGTTAGGAACGAAAGAAACGCTCCGTTTTTCAACTATTGAAAGTCACTATCGGCAGGTAGGGGATGAAAAAATCTGGAGAAAGCATTAGTGTTATGTCCAACGGAACGAAAGTTGTAGTGATAGGTGGATCAGCAGGAAGTATCCATGTGCTGATAGAAGTTCTGCCTTATCTTGACCCCGGCTCTTCGTGGTGCATAGTGATTATACTACATCGCAAAGCCCATCCCGAAAGTACATTGAGCATGTTGTTAAATGCATATAGTAAGGTGCCTGTGCTGGAGGTTGTCGATAAGATGCCTTTGGAAAAAGGTAAGATATATTTAGCACCGGCAGATTACCATCTATTGTTCGAGAAAGATGGATCTATGTCCTTAGATGTCTCGGAAAAAGTAAACTTTTCCAGACCTTCCATAGATGTAGCTTTTTACGCTGCAGCGCAGGTTTTTGGAGAAGATACGATCGGGATTTTGTTGTCTGGGGCTAATAGTGATGGGGTGGAAGGATTGGCGCATATCGCGCAATATGGAGGGACCATATGTGTGCAGGATCCCAGTACTGCGGAAGTTGATTTTATGCCAAAGCAGGCCTTGAATAAGTTGAAAATTGAGCATGTATTGGCGCCAAAAGATATTGCACACTATATAAATAAATTGAACGATAAATTATAAAGTCTTATTTTGATCTACGTATGGCTAAAAAAGTAATGATTTTTGACGATGATAAGACGATCTTAAGTATCTTCTCTATCGTCTTGGAGTCTTCGGGTTATATTGTTGAGATTTCTGAAACATCTCATGATATTATAGAACGTTTGGAACAAGTGATGCCCGACGTTATTATTATGGACAATTGGATTCCAGATATAGGGGGAATAGAAGCGACGAAACTAGTGAAAAGCAATGCGAAATTTAAGGATATACCGGTGGTGTACTGTTCTGCAAATAGTGATATCGCATCTTTAGCGGCTCAAGCTGGAGCCGAAGCTTATTTACCCAAGCCTTTTGATCTCGAAGATCTGGAAAAGACAATAGAAGCCCTGGTGAAATAGCAGTTAGGTCGGAAGTTTGTTATTTCATAATTTTTCTTTAGCTTCGTTTAAAGCCAAATTATGAACAAGCAATCCATTCTGAAAGAGTTTTTTCTTAATGAAGAATTGGTAGAAGAGGTCTTCAATCTCTACTTCGATGACTTGTGCCGTTTTTTAGGATACTATACTCGTGACAGAGAATTAATTGAAGATTGTCTTCAAGACATATTCGTAAAACTGTGGGAAGACCGGGCTACGCTGAGTATATTTCATATCAAAACCTATCTTTATAAATCTTCACGAAATAGGATGCTGAATGTTCTGCGCTCGCAAAGTAGTAGGCTACTAAGGGAGGAAACATGGGCAACGGAAGAAATGAGCAGAACCTATGCGCAGGAATGTGTTGATATGGAGGAATTCGCGGTTTTCTATAATGAAGCTGTTGAAGCGCTTCCTGAAAAGTGTAAAATGATCTACCAATATTGTAAAGATGCCCATAAGTCTTATAAGCAGGTGGCCGAAGAACTTCAACTCTCAGTAAAGACGATTGAAAGCCAGATGTCTATTGCCTACCGAAAAATCAAATCCCATATTATCTATAAATATCAGCTCTCTGACCCAGGTTCACTATTATTGTTGTTGACGGTACAGGGCGTAATATGGACGGTATAATTTTATTTTAAAAAAAATAAAATTCTTTTAGGGGTTTCTCTTATCGCCTGTGTCTATTAATCGTAAACCAAGTACGATGAATAGTAATTACAAACCTTCTTTAGAGCTGTTAGCCGCATATCTTTCCAATCGATGTAATCAGGAAGATAAGGATAAGATCGATGCGTGGTTGTCTATGGATCCCAAAAATGGCGTTTACATGGATCAGCTTAGAATAGAATGGCGATATATCGATGAAGAACCTATTCAATTAGATACTAAATCAAAAAATAAAATATGGGGCCATGTTTATAAAAAACTGCGTCCTAAACCTAAGGTTTTTGTTTTTAATCCAAAGCGATTTTGGTATGGCACTGCTGCGGTGGCCCTGATTTTACTTTTCCTGGGAGGGGGAATAGTTTTCTTTATCCAAAAGAACGCAATACAAGAGCAGTTACAGAACCAGCTTACCACGATAAAAACAAACACAGGTCAAAAATCAGAAGTCCTGTTGCCTGATGGATCTGTAGTATGGTTGAATGCTGGATCGAAGATTTCGTACCACAATACTTTTAATCAGAATGACCGTAAGGTAATCTTGGAAGGAGAAGCTTTTTTTGATGTCAAAGAAAATGAGAATCTTCTATTTGTCGTAGAGACAGCCAATTTGAATGTGGTGGTTAAAGGAACAGCATTTGATGTGTCGGCTTATCCAGAGGATAAGCATGCTGAGGTTTCCCTTCTTCGCGGAAAGGTAGATATACAAAATAAAAGAGGTGAGTTGGTCCGGAAATTATTGCCAAATGATTTGATTCGATATGATAAAGAGAAAAATACATATGCTTTCCGCCAAGATAACAATGCCATACAGTATAGTGCATGGAAGAATGAAGAGCTGATTTTTGAGAATGAATCGTTGGATGTGGTAGTCAAAAAGCTCGAAAGGTGGTATGGCGTGGAGATGGACTGGGAGCATGCTAAATCTGCTAAGAGGTACACTTTTAAGGTTAAGACCGAAAGTTTACGTGAAATGTTACAGTTAATCAATGTTATCACCCCTCTCGATTATAGAATAGAAGGGAAGCAGGTGACCGTGAGACAGCGTTAAAATAAGACTGAAAAACACAAATTATGTAATCACTTAAATAAACAAATTATGCTAAAAAAACCAATTCTGATGAGCTTTTTGCTCCTCAGCCAGACACTTTTTGGCCTTAATGCCCAGGAAGTGAGTGGTAAAGACAAGAAGTCGGTAAACCTAAAATCACTGATTGAAGTGGTAGAAAAGAAATATGGATACTCCTTCATGTTTAGTAACTCTGATATTGACGTAAATACCTTGGTCGGTTACGACGAACAAGCTGGCAATCTAGAGACGCTATTGAAAAATGCACTAGGAAATAGTGGGGTATCTTATGAAATATCTGGTAAACGCATTTTATTAAAGAAGGCTAGAAAGGGAACACAAGAAAATGAAGTAAAAGGGCTCATCCGCGACGAGCAGGGGAATGCTTTGGCTGGAGTGAGTATATCTACTCTTAAAAGTGGTAAGAACACTGTTACGGACCGAAATGGGGCTTTTACTATAGAAGTGGATGGTAACGAACGATTAAAAATCAGTTATGTGGGGTACTTGGACCAAGAAGTATCGGCTTCAGCAGGGAAATACCTAAACATAACCTTGGTTCCTGGTAATGAGGAGTTGGAAGAAGTCGTAGTAATCGGTTATGGTACGCTCAAAAAATCCGATGTGACGGGCGCTATTACAACTATTGACGCAAAAGACTTGGCAAAGCGTGCTACATCGAATCCTGTTGAAGCGCTACAGGGAATGGCCGCTGGGGTCAACGTACAGAAAAATAGTGGTATTGCAGGTGCAGGAATACAGGTGAAGATTAGAGGGGTTAATACTTTTGGTAGTAACGACCCACTATATATTATTGATGGATTCCCAGGGTCTATTAGTAATGTGAATCCTAACGATATCGAGAGTATGGAAATCCTTAAGGATGGTGCAGCAGCAGCGATATACGGTTCAGTAGCCGCCAATGGGGTCGTGATAGTAACAACGAAAGCGGGGAAGTCAGGAAAGGTATTGGTGGATATCAATAGCTTTGCCAATGTTACTTCTACAGCCAATCGTCTAGATGTATTGGATGCCAGTGGTTATGTCAAGGTACATCGCCAAATGTATGAGGAGAATAACAAATACTCATCTACACCGGTGGCTTTACCCGATTACATCAATAATCCAGGGACCACAAATACCGATTGGCAGGATGCGGTCTTTCGGAAAGGAGTAAGTACAGCGCATAGTGTCGCGGTGCGGGGAGGATTTGAAGATACCCGATACTCCTTGTCAGCTAATCTCGGCAATGATAAAGGGGTGGTTATAGCGAATAATTTTAAGAAGGAAAATGTTCGGATGAAGCTAAGTACACGTAAGAATATATTTACGATAGAAGGAAATATGGCGTATACTAATTCCAAATATAAGGGACCTAATTTTAGTTTAAAGGAAGCTTATATGATATCACCTCTGGTACCTATTTATGATGATAAACAATCCGGAGGTTTTGGCTTAACCAATTGGGGAGGTATACCGAATAATGTAAATGTTGTAGCGGATGAACATTTCAAAACGAGTTGGACCAAGAACCAGGAATTTGCAGGAAATGCATTCGTGAATGTCGATATCTGGAAAGGCCTTACTTTTAAGACGAGTTATGCGTTTAATGGAATAAATAGCCAGAAATATTATCATACACCGGCATTTACCTCGGACGAAAAGAACCCTTATGAATATCCCTATTATAGCGAGGAAAGAAGTTACTGGCAGGAACAGGTTGTGGACAATTTGTTAAATTATCAAGCTGATTTTGGTAAGCATAGTATCAACGCTTTGTTAGGTACTTCGTTAACACTGCAGGAGTCCAACTGGAATGCGATAGGTGTAGAAGGAAAGAATATTGTATACTCGGTTGAGAATGGTGGATTAGTTACCAAGGAAGCTGCAGAAGGATTTCTGGATCCTTATTTTATGACAATCGACGCTGGACGAGGAGGAACATACAGTGGCACAGGGTCAAAGTACCAGTACAATCGTTTCTCGGTATTTGGTCGTATTAATTATGCGTATGCTAATCGTTACTTGCTTCAATTTACCTTGCGGAGAGATGGTTCTTCTAAGTTTGGACCGGATAATAGATACGGTAATTTTCCTTCTTTAGCACTGGGATGGAAAATTGATGAAGAAGAATTCTTTCCTAAAGGAGGATTGGTAAATCAACTGAAATTGCGTGGTAGCTGGGGTAAGCTAGGGAATGAAGCGGCTTTGAGATATTATGACCATCAGGCTTTGATCTACTCCGATAATAGTTTGATAAGAGGGTATGTACGCGGAGGGGGAAATCCTTGGCCAGGAAGTATTGCTACAAATCTGGAAAATAGAGTGATTGGTTGGGAGACTACGGTGTCTCAAAATATAGGTGCAGATTTTGGGTTGTTTAATAATGCTTTAAAAGGGGCAATAAATTATTATTCCAATACGACTGAAGACCTATTGATTACGAAAAAGATAGCGCCTTCGTCTGGTTTGGTAGATCCGGTATTGAATGTAGGTAAAATCCGCAATAGTGGATTTGAGTTGGAATTGAAGTATACGAATCAAAATAATCCGTTTGCCTATAATGTAGGCGTTAATCTAGCTACCTTGAAGAATAAAGTAATCTCTCTAGGTGGAGAGGACCAGACACTATATGGTGTAGGACTTAAATTTGGATCCGAGCACTTCCCAAATCAGACGCGTATCGGATCTCCTATAGGCGGTTTTTTCCTGTATCAGACGGATGGTATTTTCCAAAACATGAATGAAGTGAACGATTATGTTAATGCTGATGGAAAATTATTACAGCCTAATGCCAAACCTGGGGATATTCGTTTTGTCGATAGTGACGGCAATGGTACCATAGATGATGATGATAAACAATACAGTGGTACTGGTCTGCCCAAGG
>JAITLW010000293.1 GCA_031277715.1 Sphingobacterium sp.
AATTTTATATAGAAAAAGGCCTCTTTATACAAGAGGCCTTTTTTATTATCCGTTGCTCAAATCATCCGCTGAAGGACCATATATTCCCGGTACAGGAATATCTAATAATCGTAGATAGAGCGACAATTGCCCTCTATGATGGATCAGGTGATTCTGTATGATAAAACGCATCGTTCCAACTTTAGGCATTTCCGCAATAACATGGTCGCCAGCACATAGCGTCCACATCGACGACCAATCCTCTTCGGTCAATGAATTGATCATCTCTACATTCTTAGCGTAGCCTTGATCCAGCACTTCGCTAATTTCATTCATATTCGTTGGTTTGAATGGGGTATAATGTTTTTTAAAGTCAAACACACTTTGCCCCAAAGCCTTGTGTACCCAGTTGTGCAGCTCTACGACATGGGCGGCCAACTCTCCCGCGGTCATCGATTTGACATGCGGTCTCCAATCGAGATGCTCGTCCTTTAGCCTGCTAACAATACGTCTCGTATTTTCGGTTTCTCTTTCTAATTCAATCAAAAAGCCTTGTTTCAAACTCATAATATTTCAAATTTTGTTTTCTCTAATTTAGAAAAAATAGTATAAATACTTATATTGAATTCTCATTTGAACCAAGTTACCATGAAAAAAATCCTACTTCTGTTATTACTGTTTCCACTTATCGGCCATCTCTGTGCCCAAGAGGTAAACGAGGCTTATATCAGGGCACATTACGACAAGATCGAAGAGTACATCCCTATGCGGGATGGGACCAAACTCTTCACGGCAATCTATATTCCTAAAGACAAAACTATTAAACATCCTATATTGCTGAATAGGACTCCTTATACTGTAGCTCCCTATGGACAGGATAAATATAAAAGTAGCTTGGGCAATTTCGAAAAAATGGCTACCGCTTCCTATATCTTTGTATATCAGGATGTACGTGGTAAATGGATGAGTGAAGGAACCTTTGAAGACATTAGACCTACCAGAACAAAAGAAAACAAACTCCAAATCGACGAAAGTACGGATACCTATGATACCATAGACTGGTTGATTAAAAATATCAAGAATAACAATGGGAAAGTAGGTATGTATGGTATTTCTTATCCTGGTTTTTACGCGACTACTTCACTGGTTGGCTCTCACCCGGCACTTAAAGCCGTATCACCTCAGGCTCCCGTGACCGACTGGTTCATTGGTGATGATTTTCATCATGGTGGTGCTCTATTTCTTATTGACGCTTTCCGTTTTATGTACACTTTTGACGCACCCCGTCCACGTCCTATCACCAATGAAAATGGACCTAAAGGATTTAACCTAGAGTCGAAAGATTGGTACAAGTTCTTCCTTGAGAATCCCACACTTGGCGAACTAAAGACGAAATACCTCGATCACACTGTTAAATTTTGGGACAATCTAGCGAAACACAGTACTCTGGATACGTTCTGGACAAACCGTACGATTACCCATCACCTCAACACAGTAAAGCCAGCTGTAATGGTCGTCGGCGGCCTGTTTGATGCCGAAGATACCTATGGTGCATTTGAAACTTATAAACAGATTGAAAAACGAAATCCGAAGAACAACAGTATTCTCGTTATGGGACCTTGGTTTCATGGAGGATGGGTTCGTGGCAAAGGTGACTCATTTGGAGATATTAAGTTCGAGCAGAATACAAGTACGCACTACCAAGAAACATTCGAGTTACCGTTTTTTGAATACTACTTAAAGGGAAAAGGACCCTTCAATCCTGCGGAAGCTAATATTTTTGTATCCGGGAGCAATCAATGGAAAGCATTTACACAATGGCCACCACTGGAAAGCAAAGAACAGTCCCTCTATCTAAACGAAAACAACAGACTAACTCAGACACCAAACCAAGGACAAGATAACTACATTGAGTACGTGAGCGATCCCTTAAAGCCTGTTCCTTCCCAAGAGGGTATAATCACAAATCGTACCCGAGAATATATGATTGCTGATCAACGTTTCGCATCAAATAGACCGGATGTCATCGTTTTTGAAACCGAAGTTCTATCCAGTGATATCACTATGGCAGGCCCAATACAGGCGGATCTACATGTATCAATGACAGGTACCGATGCGGATTTTATTGTAAAAGTAATCGATGTATATCCAGAGAACTCAACAGCAGTATCGCCGATCAACAAGGAGACTGTGATGCAAAACTACCAAATGCTTGTTCGCGGAGAGATTCTACGAGGCAAGTTTAGAAATAGCTTTAGCAACCCTGAACCGTTTGTTCCAGGACAAGTAACCAATGTACAAGTTAACCTGCCTGATGTAGCTCATACGTTTAAAAAAGGACATAAGATTATGGTACAAATACAACATAGCTGGTTTCCTTTGACCGATCGCAATCCAAATCAATTCATGGATATTTACAAAGCCAAAGCAACGGACTATATTAAGAATACACATCGTATATATTTCGATCAATCAAAGCCAAGTCGTATCAAATTTTCAACCTTATAAAAAAAGGGGAGCTTAAAATAAGCTCCCCTTTTTCTAGGATTGAACAATTCGCTTCACCTCATCAAACTCATCCTGCACCTCTTTCGATACCGGCTTACTTAATAGAGATACGCCAACTATCGTTAAAAAGCTCAGAATAAATCCAGGAATGATTTCGTAAACCGCTTTATAACTATGGGGTACATACACCCATAACAATACGACTATTCCGCCGACTAACATACCTAGTAAGCCTGCTAGTGCTGTAGTACGTTTCCATAATAATGATAAAACGATCAAAGGCCCGAATGCTGCGCCAAACCCTGCCCATGCGTTTCCTACTAGATTCAAAATACTATCCTGCGGATTTAAAGATAATAAAAGCGCAACTACAGCTACAATGAGTACAGATAGACGACTCATCAGTAACATATTTTTGGCGGAGGCATTTTTATTAAAAAAAGCTTTATAGATGTCTTCTGTCATCGAACTCGAGGTAACCAAAAGCTGCGAAGAAATAGTACTCATCACAGCTGCTAGGATCGCAGACAGGAGAAATCCTCCAATCAGAGGATGAAAGAGCACCCGGGATAAATGTATGAAGATCGTTTCTGCCATCTCTTTGGATCCGTCAAATGCAAGCATTCGAGCCTGATCGAACTGATAGAGATAAGCAATACCAAATAGGCCTACCAACATTGCTCCTCCCACCGTAAATATCATCCAACCGATTCCTATACGTCTCGCTTTAGTGAGATCTTTAATATTATCAATCGCCATAAAGCGGACGAGAATATGAGGTTGGCCGCAATAGCCTAATCCCCAAGCTAACAGAGATGCTACAGAAACAGCAGTAGTACCTTCTAAAAGATCCAAGTAATGACCTCCTTTCGTCTCGATAATCTCTAGCGTAGTGCCTAAACCTCCAATCTGGCTTACGACCACGATAGGAATAATTACTAGTGCAGTAACCATAATTGTTCCTTGCACAAAATCAGTTAAGCTCACTGCGAGAAAACCGCCTAAAAAGGTATAGAGTACCACCACTGAGGTTGTCACGAATAAGCCAGTGTAATAATCTATTCCAAAAGCAGATTCGAAAAGTCGCCCACCGGAGACCATTCCTGCAGAGGTATACAGGGTAAAGAATACCAAAATAAGAATAGAAGAGACAATTTTAAGCAGCTGTGTTTTATCCCGAAATCGGTTTTCGAAAAAAACGGGTAAGGTAATGGCATTATTAGCAACTTCTGTATACACGCGCAACCGAGGGGCCACAACTAGGTAATTTAGAAAAGCTCCTGTAGTCAGTCCGATTGCTATCCATGCGCTGGAAAGCCCCGAAAGGTACATAGCGCCAGGCAATCCCATCAATAGCCAGCCACTCATATCAGCTGCACCTGCCGACAGCGCAGTAACTGCGGCTCCCATTTTCCGCCCTCCGATTAAAAACTCATCGGAACTACTGGTAGATTTCCTCCAGGAATAAACTCCTATTCCTATCATCAGCAACATGTACAATCCAATTGAGATTAGTTCATATACATTCATACGTAAAATTTATAAGGTATAAAGATGCTATTAAATTGGCTTAACGTCTAAAATTTAACCCAATAAAATACACCTTCTGGAAATTCGGCCTACTATCTTAATACTTAGCGGCTTTATCAGCTGCTGGGATAGATTTTTTGATAAATTCTCGAATATCATTATTAGCCTTTATTAAATCCTCTTTCCTCAGATACATCATGTGTCCACTTCGATAACCGAAGAAACTCATCCTTCCCGACAGTTTTCCTGAAGGATCCATCTGCCATAGGTTATACTTTGCGTTAAAATAATCCGTGGCCCCATCATAATAACCAGACTGCACCATAACGTGTAAAAATGGGTTCGCGGCCATAGCCTGTCGCAAACTAAAACCGGTATTATCATTTGACCTATCCCATGGATGCACGTCCCCAAACATATTATACTTTACATCGGTTTTATACTTAAGCTCATTTAAATAATAATAATTTATGGCTGGAGTGAATGAATGCAACCAAGAAGTTAGCTCAGCATTGTAATCTGGTCGTTCTCCGGCATCTCTAAGATCTATCCCCAAATATCTAGAATCTAAACGTCCTATCGTCATTCCTTTATCCCGTAATAACTCTTTCCAGTATAGGGAAGTAGAAACATCCAGATTGTTCTGCTCAATCAGCACTTCCGATAATCCCGAATATCTAGCCATCTTCTTCACGATAATAGCTCGCTCAGAAGCAGGCAAACTACTTCCTCGCGCTATCGCTGGAAGTAACTCGTCCAATGTAAATTCCTCCACCTCTGGTAGAAGCTCCTCCAAATCCCTACTTTGTAATTCGGCAGACAATCGTTTATGATACCATGACGTTGCTAAAAAGTACGGCAAGCGATTAGCTTTAGACACAGCACCTTCACGTTTAATTCCTAGATCTGTCGGAGAAACCAAAATAACACCATTTAGATACATCCATTGCGCATTCTGTAACTCCAAAGCTAATCCAGATACACGTGTTGTACCATAGCTCTCTCCAATAAGGTACTTCGGAGAGCTCCATCGATTGTTTCTTGTCACAAACGTATTTATCCATTCGGCCAAATATTTAATATCAGCATTAACTCCAAAAAACAACGCTCGATCAGCCTTATTATCCAAAATCCTTGAATAGCCTGTATTAATAGGGTCTACATATATGATATCAGCGACATCCAATATGGTATAGGGATTTTCCTTAACACCGTACGGTTGTAAGGGATACCCTTCATCGTCTATATTTAATAACCTAGGTCCTGTATAAGCTAAATGCATCCAAACTGAACCAGAACCTGGTCCACCATTAAAAGATATTACTAGCGGTCTTTTATTACGGTCGGATACATCATCACGTGTATAATACGTGAAATGAACAGTCGCTAAAACATTTCCACTCGCATCCCAGACCGGTTGAGTTCCTGTCTTTGCGGTGTAAGCAAACTTCTGTCCATTTGCGGCTATTTGATGCTTTGTCGTGATCACACTGTCTGCCTGAGGAAGACGCTGTGCCATTAAAAAATTAGAAAAGAGTAAAAAAAATAAACAAAGACCTATTCTCATACTATTGGTTATTAAGGTGTTTATAAAATACTGGTATCGTGCTATTCACGCAAACTTACATGAAAATACAAATTATGATGGAGAAAAGAATATACTTTGTAAACCTAGGGGGTAACATATTTATAACGAAGTCATAGCAATGAGATATTCGCCAATACCATCGGCCGGTTCGTCTTCCGGAAAGTAGGCACAGAAAAAAAGCCCCTCCAGTTTCCTGAAGGGGCTTCGTATTAAAAAAGGCACCGACCTACTCTCCC
>JAITLW010000411.1 GCA_031277715.1 Sphingobacterium sp.
TTACCCAATACATCATATACCCCGCTCAGTGCAGATAGAACTTCCTTTTCATTTCTATAATAATTGGCAGGTGCGACAAAATCCGTCGGATTTTCATTCAAAAATTTATCGCAGGATCCCAAAAAGGTAGAGATTCCTAAAAGACTGTATAAAATTATCTTCTTCATTACTTACTTCAATTAAAATTTAAAAAGTAACATTTAAACCAAATGTATAGGTCTTAGCCCTTGGGTAAGCCGAATAATCAAATCCAGACGTCAATGCCGAATTGCGCACAGATACTTCTGGATCGTATCCCGAATAGTTTGTCCAAGTATGTAAGTTCTGAGCCGAGAAATAAATACGGGCTTGCGCAATCTTGATCTTGTTGAGATATTCGGACGGTATATTATAGCCAAAGGCAACTGTCTTTAATCTCAAAAAAGAAGCATCTTCTACCACACGACTCGAATAGGTTTTGTAGATCACACCTTTTGCGGCGGGCAAAGTTCCTTCTGGATTGGAAGGAGACCAACGATCTTTATAGCTCTCAAACTGGTTCGTGTTGTATTTATAGCCAGACTCCATAATAATACGATTAGCATTCATCACATCATTACCATAAGACCACTGCAAGAATACATTCAGATCAAACCCCTTGTAAGCAAAGTTATTTGACCAGCCACCAAAATGCTTTGGTAAAGGATTACCTATTACGACTTTATCATCGTCATTTATGATCCTGTCTCCATTCAGATCCTTGTATTTAATATGTCCTGGTTGTACAGTAGTTGTACCATTGGTCGTAATAGTTGGTTTTAAAGTATAATTTGCTCCATCAAAATCAAAATCATCATATCCATATACTCCGTCCCAAAGCAAACCATAGAACTGAGAAACAGGCTGTCCTATCTTAGCAATATATCCAGGAACGGTTCTCCAATCATCCCCCCAGCCCATTGCAGTAAGTCGTGCTGTCTGATTATCCACCAATGCCAAAACCTTATTCCTGTTGAAGGAAATATTAAAATCAGAAGACCAAGTAAAAGCTTTCTTTATAGGCACAAAACCCAATGTAATCTCCAATCCATCATTCTGAATCTTTCCAATATTCTTGATTGATGTACTAAATCCTGTTGATGGGGACATTCCCGCATTCATTAACAAATCGATACTCTTTTTGCGATATACATCCAATACTAAAGAAATACGCTCATTAAAAAATCCTAAATCCAGACCAAGATCCGTTTGTTCCGAGGTCTCCCATCTTAAATCAGCATTACCCAATGATGTTGGTATTACACCTCTAATAATATTCCCTCCAAAGCTGTAACCACTCGTATTTTGGCTTTGCAAAGCTGCATGAGCAGCAAAATTCCCTACGGCATTATTCCCAGTTCTTCCCCAAGAAGCCCTTAACTTAGCGTTAGACATCCAGTTCAGATCTTTCATAAACTTTTCATTATTGATACGCCAAGCACCTGCCAATGAAGGGAAAAAACCATATATATTATCACCTAACAATCGTGAAGAACCATCCATGCGACTTGTGATAGTCAGCATATAGCGCGAGTCATAAGAATACATTGCACGTCCCATAAAACTAGCCATTGTTGCTGCTGAGGTTGTAGAAGTAATACTTGAAGGCTCGCCTTCATCCAAGCCTGACAGGCCAAGGTTTTCATTTTGTAGACGGATAGCCGAAGCACCAAAAGTCAAACTCGAAGCTCGTTCTGCTGTAAATGCAGCCATCGCATTGATGTAATGTTTCTTTGCCAAGGTCTTGGTGAATGTCAATTGATTGGAAACATACCAGCGATCAGACTCTATAAAACTGCGTGAACCATTTAACTGCGAGTTCGTAAATTCATGTCCTGTCCGAGAATTAGCTCCATTATAAGTATCATACCTCCTATTACCCTTATAGTACGTTCCTGATAGTTTGTACTTAAGAGACTTCAAAATCTCATATTCTCCATATCCATTCACTGTAAACGTAGTACCATAGTTTTCCCGCAGTTCATTCTGCGTGGTCATAATCGGGTTAAAACGATGCTCTTGGGATTGCTCAATTTCAGGATCTAGCCCTTCTTCCAAAAGGTTTGTATTCGTAACCGACACTGGTCTGAATGCCCAAACGCTAAATAGCAAGTTGAGTTCGTGGTTATAGTTTGACGTAGATGTAGGGGTTCCGTAATTCTTGTAGTTTGAGTAATTAGCATCTAAACCAACTTTCAACTTCTTGTTCACCTGTTGATCCAATGTCAGACGGCCTTGAGTACGTCCAAAACCGGAATTCAAAATAATCCCCTCCTGATTAATCCGTGATAAAGATGCACTATACTTCGTTTGCGGAGTACCTCCACTCAAAGAGAGATGATGATTAGACATAGGTGCAACCCGCATGACCTGATTCTCCCAATTGATACCATCCAACAACTTATAATCCTCTATATCCACTTCGCCCCCCTGCAGGTAAAGTCCCTTTGTTCTGACAGGATCAATATCCCATTGCAACTTCACAAAATCATAAGGCTTTAACACCTTTTGTCTACGAGAGCTATTCTGAAAACCATAATATGTATTGTAACCGACCTTTGGAGCGGATAGTTTACCACGCTTGGTCGTTACGATCACAACACCATTACCACCTCTTGCACCGTAAATTGCCGTTGCAGACGCGTCTTTCAAAATATCTATAGACTCGATATCTGCTGGATCTAACGCATTTATAGGGTTTGCAGCAGCATTTCCATCGTTGGGGTTTTCGACAGGCATACCATCAATAACATAGAGAGGCCCCGTGTTTTGGGTAATAGAACCAATACCGCGAATCACAATATCAATATTAGAACCTGGCTGTCCTTCTGAGGAAGTTACCTGAACCCCTGCCACGCGTCCAGCTAATGCTTCATCAAATGATTTCACTGGAGCTTTTTGTAAATCCTTCATCTTCACAGACCCAATGGATCCTGTTAAATCCGAACGCTTTTGCTCTCCATATCCAATTACAACAACGTCCTCCAACAAAGAACTACTTTCGACCAGTCTTATCTGAAGAACTGTCTGTCCATCCAAATCATAGTTTTGAGGCTCGTACCCAAGCGAGTTAAACAACAACTTACCCTTAAGACGATCCGTATTAATAACAAACTCTCCCCGTTTATTAGTTTGAACCGTAATATTACTTCCTTCTAATTTTACTGTTACAGCTTCGACCGGAGCACCAATATTATTGACTACCTTCCCGCTGATTTGACGCACCTGAGCATGTGCTAAAGATAGGGTTGCACCTATCCAGAAGATGGCTACACCTACTGCAGACCAATATTTATATTTTATCATTTTAGATTATTTTTGGTTAGTCTTAAAAAGCTTAGTTATTTGCCGGAATCAGATTACCTTTGAAATCAACCTTTTTTTCAAAAACTTTCAAATGATGGTCTAATAGGACCGCAACTTTTCTCCTATCCAATCTCGTTTCTTCATTCACCAAACCAGAAATACCAGTTTGACCGAAAATATCTTGAACTTCATTAAGCGTAATCTGCTTTCCAATCGCAGAGAATATTTCCTGTAGATCCCTGACATTCAAAGGCTCGCCAGAAGCAGTCCAATTGTTCAATAATTCAGGATAGTAGGTTCTTAATCCTAGCATCAGTTCATAGCCACTGATTTCACGTTCTGGATAAAACCAAGTTTGGTTCGCCCACTTGTATGGAATTCCAATACCTCGTAGTATACCCGTCGCCCCTATTTTATGTAGGGTTTTAAACTGTGGATCTGTCGAAGGAACATCTATATAAGGCATGATATAGGCCTTATGATCAAGCAAAGTGGATTGAACATCCCGAATAGCAACCTTGGATGGATTTATTCCTTTTTGAACAGATAGTGCGGCCACGACTCCTGAAGCTTGACCAATGCCCAAAACTACAGGCTGAAGGCGGGTAGCACCATTTACGATATTACTTACGCCAATACTTTTTTCTGCTACAATCAAACCTTCATAGTCTTTTGGTATCAAGGCCCCCATCGGCACGTTGTATGAGGGTACACGGATTTTGACAAAATCAATCTCAGGAGCATTGCCATATTTATAATGGTGATGATCGATTGTATAATCTCCCACGACCACTCCGGTACGATAATACGATTCTGGAGTTTCAAAAGGAGTCATGATATGTTGCAAGGAAAATAGCGACTTCGCTTGAAGCCTACGGGACTCTCTATGATAAGGAATCATAGGAAAGCCGTCTTTGGTCGGATATTCGCTAAAATCTATCCCCAAGTGTTTAAAACCTAATTCAGCCTGGATATAATACACAAAGCGCAATGTCATCTGCTTGGCTTCTTCCAATAGCTTGACGCGTTCGGCAGGAGTTTTCTCAACAATATTCAGATAAATATCGTTTCCTTTTTTAGGCCAGTTGATCATAAACTTATTATTAGGAAGCCGCCCATACGTCAACATCTTAAAACAGTCGTTATTATCTTTAAGGAGCGTAGCCGGATCCGAAACATCACAACAACCTGCAAACTCTTCCTTCGAATAATTTTTCGGTTTTTTGATAGTCTTATCGACGCCCTTTCCAAAATCTTTTAGAGTGATGACGTAAGTCAGATCCTGAACGATATCGTTTCCTTCTACTAATGCAAAAGGCTCATTATTCAACGACTTACTATCCATTCCCAGGTAGTAAGGTACATTCAGAGAAGCCATTACATCGCCTAGCTCTGTAGCATCAATCAACACTTTACCTTCAACGCTTACTTCTTTACCCTTTTTATCTTTGGCTGTTACGATCCATCCTGTGGAAGTCTTGTCGGCTTTAGACCAAGTTGTCTCAAAGAGAACCTGTATATTCTTTTCTCTTTTTACCATTTCTTGTAGAATATTATTACCCACAGAAGGCTCAAATAAAGTATTACTCACCCAACCCGTCTCGACGGCTTTTGGCCCACCATAATAATCATACAACTTTTGGCGAAACTCGGCCCACAGTCCTGATGGCAGACGATGGTTTCCATCAATTGCGGAGACACCAGCAGCAGTCAACATACCTCCCAACCATACCGTCTCTTCCAGAACAACTACATTTACACCAAGCCTAGATGCTTGAATCGCAGCCATTGTACCGCTAGCGCCACCACCAATAATAACAACATCCGTCTTCAACTGTGCGTAGCCAAGCTGAATCGTCGTGGCAATGATTAAAATAAATTGTAAAAAAATCTTCTGCATATCATCTATCGTTTTTTAACTAATACCGCGCTCACTACTTTACGCTCACCTGCAACATCTGAAGGCTTTATCGTAGTAACCCCATCGACAACCATCGATGAAGATCCTCCTCCATCTAAATTCACTGCTCCGACACACCCCACCTGAAGCATTACTTGCGCCACTTCTTTTAACGTTAAACCAGGTGCCCCATCCTTGTTACCACCTTCTGCAGCAAATAATACCACATTACCGTTTTTCAAATAACCGATTGCCGATCTAGCACGGGAAGATGTATTATCTACAGCGATAAGCTCTTGTACATCAGTTATATTTACACTAGAATCTTTAACCAACATAGGTGAACCACCAATCGCACTGTTCTGTTCCCACAAACTACCTCCTACAGGAAAACTTGCAGTCGGAACAGCCTGAGGCGCTTTTCCCTCTTCATTAGGACTAGGTTGTGGATAAGCATAAACTCCATTGCTTAAAGTGTATATCCATGAAACGGATGGCTTATTCTCTTTATTTAATCCGAATGCTGCACGTGTCGGGTAATATGGAGTACTTACCCCACCTAAAGTTCTATTCAAACTCTTAATATTATCTGCACTCTTAAGTCCATTAAATAAAACCAAACTATAACTAGCTCCCGTCCCAAAAAAGCCTCCATTTATGCAGGCATACACCTCGCCGGCCTCTTCGCTAAAAAATGTTGAAGGTGTTTTTGCTGTAGTTGACATAATAGGTTTAAACTCCAGATTCAGCTTGGGATTGAAAGCCAATATATACATGTTGGTTGCCTTACCATTCACGGCTTGATTACTTTTGTAAACCGCTATTCCTTTCGGAAATGTCGACATCAACCCCTGCTGCTTTTGCCAAACCGTTGTATCCAAATCAATTACAGGCTTGGGAGTTTTATATTTATCAAGCTGATAAATTGAATATAAGCCTACTTCTTCCTTTTTATTACATGCGGACTGCAATAATATAACTGCAATAAGAATGCTATTCAACAAAAATTTATGTATCATAAAGTCAATAATTAGGTATCTAAAACGCTAAATAAGAAAAAAAATATTGAAACATCAATTTATTTTTAATTTATTTTAAAAACAAAGTCTTTATTACACTATTTATTAATAATACAAATCAAGAGTAGAGTCGTATTTCAGGCAACGTAGCAACCAATTCATAAAAAAGGCGGGATAAAACCCGCCTATAAACTCAAACAAACAACACATTATTTTTTAAGACCCTCAGCGAGCTGTTCCCACCAACCATAGTTGATGATATGCACAATATCAAACACCATTGCACCTTGTGATTTTGAACGGCACATCTTAAGAGCCTTTATAAATTGCTCTGGATGTTCCTTATATTGCTCCACATAAAGCCCTGCATACACAGGTACTTTTCCCATAGTCACCTTATTCACCAATTCTGCAGATCCTTCTACTGTATACCAATCTTCTTTCTTCACCACCAATCCAGATTCTAACGTTTTCTCTGTAGTATCTGCTTGCTGTAACAATTCAGACTTCTCTACTTCAAAATAATAGTTCCCGGTAGTAAACAAATCAAGATATTCTGCGTACCCGGTATTTTTATAAGCTTTGTTTGCCCAAGGAAAATCTAGACTAGGATCGTAATCCTTACTTGCAAAATTAACCCCGACATCGTAATAAAGCGGATACCAAGATCCTGTATAGTCTCCAAAAACGATGTTCGGATTGATCTCCTTGATTTCATTACGGGCTTCTAAAATAAAATCATGAATGATTGTGGCCCTCCATTGCAACCAGTCATTAAACAATGGGCCATCAATCCGTTCTTTACCCTTGAAACTAAAGATGTCAACAGGAAAGTCTGTAATTTCTTTTCCCAGATGCTTCTCAAACAAAGCTTTGCTTTTTGGTGAAAAATCTGCGTTCAAGTTATCAAATCGAACACGATCCAAGATAATACCGTCCAATTTAGGATACAATCCGACCAGCTCCTTCAATATAGACAGCTCATAGGCTTGTACTTCTGGTAAAGCCGGGTTAATCATGGCTGAATACTTGTTCTTTTGTTCCGTTATCAACTTAAATCCTTCTGGTAGATACGACATTGTCTGCCAAGCAGCTTTTGCGGTATCACTATACACCACCCCGCGATCAAAATAATTATGCCCTGCCACAAATACATTGGTAGAAGCATGCACCTTTAAGCCTAATTTCTGCCCCTCTTCAATAAACACCGTTAACATATCCCATGACAGATCTTTCTTAACCTTACTCTCCCCCCAAGAAGTCATAACAGGAGCGATCTTACTCGGGTACAAAACCTCGCCGGTAATCGGCTTTACATCGACAACGACATCTGTTACCCCGGCATCCTTTGATTTTTTCAGGTAATAAACGATAGAATCTTTAACACAGAAACGATCGAAATTGGCGGTAGCATCAAACCATAAAATATTTCTGTTGATAAAATAATCTATTGTCTTCTCTTCTTTTAAAACAGAAGAACAAGAGATACATAAAACAGAAATAAACAAAAAAAGTAAGCGCATAATAAAATATAAGATAGTTCTAAAATAACCTACCTTCTAATAATATATAGAAGGTAGGAATAAAATTATTTAGTCCGCATAGGTAGTAAACTCATGACATACTAAATACCCGAATGTGCTGAGCATGTAAACCTGAAGACGCTCACCATTTTCCGATGTACCGACACAGATATCTCCGGTAGCATTCAAGTTCGCATTCCCCAAGAATAATTCAGATTGATACACGCGTAAATCATTATAATTAGGAGCCGAGATAGATGTTCCAATTAATGCCCTATTAGTGATATCATAAACGAACATTTGTGAATTATCATTTTTTTCAATCAATTTTAATTGGGCAACAATATCAGCATTATTAAACCGGATGTAGGCTATAGAATTATTCTTTACTGTATTTGGTACTGTTGGAAAAGTAGCAATGCGTCCATAACTTGATCCCGAGAGATAAACCAATTCTGTATCTACACTTGCAATATAATTCGCCCCTTCATCAGCACTCATCGGCACGTACTCTGGCAAGAAACCCAACGAAGTTTCACCATCCTTATATTCTTTTAAAACAGGCTGTGCACTTGTGAATGAACCATTCTCCATCCGCCACTCATAAAAGAATCTACTATTGGCCAATGACGCCGTCATTACTCCCTTACCAGTCAGACTTCCTGCCCATGCCACCTTACGCCCAATACTTCCATCACTAGGGACAGTGGCTGGTTTCACATTTGTCCACTCCAACAGCTTAACTGGATTTTTATCATTTACATTATTATACCTGTATACAATAAAAGCATTATTTGCAGGTGTGTAACTGGTAATCGCAAATGACTCAGTTCCATCACCAATTCCCTGAAATGACAAACGCCCTCCAGGCAAAGGACTAGTTATACTGTGCGAAAATACACCAGTAAATCTATTGTACACTTTAAATACAGACGGGCTACTTCTGGTAACAATAACTACATAATCACCACTGACGAACAGAGAAGTTTCATTATTTGCTGAAAAACCTAAATCCGCCGCAGTTTTCACAAATAACCGACGGCTAATTCCCAAACCACTATCCTTCTTCACGGGTTCTTTAACAACAAAAGTATAGTCAGATTTAGCATCACCTGGTGCTGAAAAACTGAAAATTTTAGATCCAGTTCCTAAATCAACTGTACTACCGTTTGCAATAGATCCTGTTGAATGCTTATTGATTACATATTCCAACTTTACCTTACTCACATCGATACCGGGGAGAACAAAAAAGGTCACGGTTTTCCCTGTTATAATTCCTTCCACGACATCGGTACCAACAGTTATTGTCGCTTTACTTAACGCCGTACTTCCCCTTTTCAAGGCTTTGATCACATAATTCTGCTCTTCGCCTGTCCCCGACCGTACGGTTAAGGTTCGGGGTTCACTCAGATCAATGAAACCATTAAGCCCGGGAACTATCTGAGCATCCGCAGGCAAAGATGCTCTTAAAAGCATACGTTTCAGATTCACTTCATTGTCCGAATCTATAGGATAATGATAATCTACATTTACAAAGAAAGTATCATTCGCAAAGGTACTATTAAACAAACGATCAGTAGCTTTTCCTTCTATCGTGGCATAAATATCCGCCAAGGTCTTTTTATCATTCCGTTGCCCATAGTCTGGCTTCTGGCAAGCATTAAAAGCCAACAAAACTACGGCGCCATAAACTATATTTTTCAATAACATTTTCATAATTTTTAAGTGAACGTATGATTACCAACCAAAGATTTGATCAAGGCCTAAATTCAGCTGCACCTCATTTTCCGGAATTGGCAAGTAATAAAGTTTTCCGGTAAAACTTCTATTGACTGCATCTGCCGAAACAACTTCGTATGTATACCCCGTACCCAATCCAGTGATTTTATGACCTGTCATTTTCTTACCATTCAATTCGATATGTGCCTTTCTCCATCTACGCAAATCCCAAAAACGGTGTCCTTCAAAAGCTAGTTCTACTTTTCGTTCATGCTCTATAGCCTGCATCGCCTGAGTATTACCTGAAACACTGATAGCGTTGAGCCCCCTTTTATTGCGTAACATATTGATATAGGTCGTTGCTGAAGCATAATCATCCAATTGTGCTTTGGCCTCTGCCAATACTAAGATAATTTCTGCATACCGCATCTCAATCCAACTTTGCGTACTCTTATTCACAACAAAAGTCGTATTGTTCGGATCTAACATTTTCTTTGCATAATACCCTGTAACTGTCCGCTTTGGATCTCCGCTTTTACCAAACTCTACAAAACCTTCTACAACGTCGGCTTCCGTAGTATTGACTACACGTCCCTTCCAAATCGAGTTATTATGTAGAATTGTTGCTTCAAAACGAGGCTCCCTATTATTATAAGGATTAGTGGCATGCACAGGATTAGACCAAGAAAACTTAGTACCATCTGCCATTTCAAATTCATCAACCAGTTCTGCAGTGGGCACCCCATAC
>JAITLW010000412.1 GCA_031277715.1 Sphingobacterium sp.
TTTTCGAACCACTGGCTGGTAGTCCTACATAGTCCTGATCTGTATCTACAGGTATCCCTTTTACAACGTCTGGAGACACAATGCGTACGCCATTGACAATCTTGTCTGTATTAGGGGGCTCGCTGGCACGCACCTGTATCGGGACTTCTACCCGCTTGGCCCATACCGAAAGACGTGGATCATGGAGCTGCTGTAGCCGGTCTACAAAAGTAGCACACATCTTGACACGTCTAAAATTGCTGCCACTGGCGTCGAATATAGCGTTGGAAGGCCATGAATCACCAGAATTGGTTCCAACATATCCCATAGTAACTTCCTGTTCTACAGAAGTAATTAACGGAAACTCATTTGGATTGGCCAATATATGTTCGATTCCCTGCTTTGCAAAAGCAGCTTCTTTCTCTGCTAGACGCATATAATAGCGTAGTGCAAGCGAGTTAGCAAAACGTCTCCATTTGGACACATCTCCATTGAAATACAAATCCGCTCCAGCTAAGACATCGTAAGTACCATTGGGCTTGGAAAGAATAGTATTGGCTTGCTTGAGTTCATCAATGATTCCCTTGTAGATAACATCTTGTCTATCAAATTTGGGAAAATTGTATTGGGGTCCACCTAAGTCTGCTTTGAGCGCGTCCGTATAGGGAGCATCTCCCCACAGGTCGGCTATCAGTCCAAAGATGTAAGCGCGCATGATAAGGGAGACACCATGATGAAAATCAAGGCCCAATGTCTGCGAACGTCTCAGCATCAATTCATTGTCCCGTAGGTAACCATAATAACCTTCCCAGCTCAGAATGCCGCCTGTCCATTCGTAGTCATTGTGGGCACCAAACCAAGCGTCCAACTGGGTGTATTGTACTACGCCAGATAGATCGCCAAAACTAAGGTCATTGTACTTGCTGGCTGTCCCACTCAATACGGTAGGAAGTAACAGGTTGGGATTGGCATCTTTTTCACTGATGTTATTGGGATTTACATTCAACTCTGTCAGATCTTTACAGCCCGCTAGGCTCAAGGTAAGCATGAGCACTAGTATATGTTTTTTTAGATGTATCAATGTATTTTTCATGTTATCAAACTTGATAAATTAAAAAGTTAAGTTCACTTTGAATCCCAGAGGCAAAGACCAAGGTGTGACGTTATATCGTTCTATTCCTTGTTTGAAACCGACACCGGTCTCGGGCTGAAAGGCCATCTCTGGATCTATGCCAACATTGGCCTTGGTCCAAAGAATCAGATTACGCGTATACATACCAACGCTACCTGATTCTATCCCCATACGCTTTAACCATGCACCAGATACGTCATAACTGAAGGACAATTCTCTAAGCTTGATAAAGGAGGCATCAAATGTAGCTGCATTCATAAAATCCCAAGGATAATTGTCTGAATAAGCGATATACTTTGTCCCGCTCCCTCCCAGGTTCTCGGTATATCCTGTAATATTGCCATTGGCATCATACTGGGCGATAACCCCTGGATTAAATACGCCAAAATTGCCCACTGCACCGCCTACATTAATTGGGTAGCCACCATACTCATCACCAGGACCTCCGACAATCGGATAGCGGTTACCTTTTACCTTAACCAGATCATTTTCGATCAGATAGTTGCGCAATGCATCACCAGTCAGACCGTTTGGATTAATCAATTCATCCAAGAAACGTTGCGTAGTCAGATTGGACTCAAAGTAACGGTATGTCTGTGACATGAATTTGCCTCCGAAGCGCATGTCTGCGGCGAGATGCATACTCCATTTTTTATAACGCAAAGTGGATTGTATTCCCATGCTAAAATCGGGATTAAAGTTTCCGATTTTATTGCGGCTATTGTTAATGCGTATCGCCTGCCACGCTCCATTCTTATTGAGAATAGGAAACCCAAAATACGGAGAGGAAGGGTCCTCGACGGTAACTAACTTGGAATCATAGAGATCGCCAATCTCTTCACCTACGTATGTTCTCGCTCCACCACGTCCATCGGTCCAGAAGGTATGGAACTCGGCACCTTCGGACAGTTCGACGATACGGGTGCGGTTACGATGCCAGTTAACTCCAATATCCCAGGTCCAGTTATCATTTAAGATTGGACGCCCTGATAATGCAAGCTCTACCCCCTTACTACGTAGTAGTCCGGCATTCATGTTTTTGGATGTAAATCCACTCGAACTAGGTAAAGCTGTCGAGAATATCTGATTACGGTTATCGAGCCGGTATACGGTAGCCTCCAGTTTGAGTCGATCGCGATACAACCCGATATCTAGCCCATATTCAAAAGAAGTTGCGATCTCGGGTTTCAGGTCAGGTACTAATAGAGAGCCTGAACGTGTCAAACGTAACACTTCGCCCCAGCTTCCCGGATTGGATACCACATTATAAAGACGGTAGGCGTTGGTATCATTACCGGCCCTAGCGATACCGCCCCTTAGTTTGAATAGATTGATCGTTTGTGGCAATGGGAGTATCTGATCCACCAATAAGCTCAATGATGCCGAAGGATAGAAATAAGATCGATTGTCTACAGGTAGTGTACTAGACCAATCGTTGCGCGCGGTAAGGTCTAAATACACCATATCGCGGTAGCTTAGGTTCACAAGTCCATACACACTGTTGACAGCTTTTTCGGAAATAGCACTGTAAAAATCCAGATTAAGCGGACTGATGTTTGTTAGGTTATACAGTCCTGGCGTAGTCAAACCTGCACCATTCTTGGACATGTTCTGTACGGAAGTACCTTTGTAGTAGCGCATATTTCCCCCCAAGGAGCCTGCAACGTGGAAATCGCTAAACTTACGATTGTAAGAAGTGAGGAAATCGATATTTTGCTCCATATTGGTCAGGTTGACTATACCGTAGGCTCCCCGGGGTTCATTGGTATAGCTATAGGGAATTTTAGTTTCCCTATTCTCCCAGAAAATGTCATTTGCATAACGAACCATTAATGTCCAATCTTTTTTGAGTTCCCAATCAAGTCTTAGATTTCCGAATACACGGTCACGTAAAAACGCATTATTGACCCCATAGGCTAAAAAATAAGGATTGTTGTGATTACCGAAAGAAGGCGAACGCTGTTTCAGTTCTTCCTGCCCCGGAAGCCAGTAGTCTTTCAGATCTAATATATTGATATGCGGAGCAATCTCGTAGGCCGCCTGAAGTGGGTTGGTCCCTCTATTGCCAGCAGGACGATTGTTCGAGTTATTACGGCTTGCATCCAAAGATAATCCCAAAGAAAGATTGTCCTTTAAATGCATGGTAGAATTAACGTTCAAGGTATTTCTAAATAGATCTGAATTGGGAACGATGCCTTTATTATTCATATTGGAGTACGAAAAGCGATAATCTAGCCCCTTGCTTTTATTGGCGAGCGATATTCCGTTGGTCGTCGTGATTCCTGTCTGTACAAAGTTCTTGATATTGTCAGGATAGGAACGCAGCTCTGTTGGAATGGGATTGCCCTGATCATCTAAAGGGCTGTTCCATTGTATGGCTTTATAACCTTTGTCCAGTGCCGGTCCTACCATATAACTGGAACTCTCGTCAATCCGTAGGTCTCCTGGCTGATCGCCTGGTTTCCACGGCATGGTACCACTAGCAAACTTATTATGAAGCTGAATGAACTTGTAAGGAATATCGAACACCGTATTGCTATTGACCGCAATAGTCATCTTCTCGGCATTTTTTCCGCTTTTTGTCATGATCAAGACGACTCCATTACCTGCTCTAGACCCATATAGTGCGGCGGCACTAGGCCCCTTTAATATCGAAACACTTTCTATATCCTCGGTATTGATATTTGAAATTGAATTACCGTAGTCGACCTTATTATCGTCACCGATCTGCCCTATATTGGCTAGACCACTAGTCAGTGGTACTCCATCGACGACGAACAATGGTTGGTTGTCGGAACTCAATGAGGACGCTCCACGAATGACCATGCTCACGGAAGATCCAGTAGGTCCTGTTGAGCTGATTGCCACACCTGGTACCTTGCCGGCCATCGCTACCATAAAGTTATCGTTGCTCACTCGGTTCATATCGTCTCCCTTGACCATACCTACAGCATAACCTAAAGAACGGTCTTTACGTTTTATGCCCAAAGCAGTGACAACGACCTCACCTAATTCACTTTCCTTGGTCTGCAATACCACATGCTGTGTCGGTGTGCCTTCGGTGACATATAGGCCTTTTAACTCTTGGTAATTGTAACCAATGTGATTTATACTAATCGT
>JAITLW010000035.1 GCA_031277715.1 Sphingobacterium sp.
AATGTTAATAATTTTGTATGGACAACTTTTACGAAATCTAACCCTGCTTTTGATATTTATGGGGTTGGTTCGTTTACCAAATTTAAACATTGGGGATGCGAAGGGCCGGTTATTATTGATGCACGCCGTAAACCACATCATGCCCCCGATTTAATAAAGGATGAAACCGTCGAAAGGTATATTAACAGGTTAGGTGCTAAAGGGGGATCATTACATGGTATTATCTAATGCCATGTATGTTAAATACTCCTAAAAGGGATGATAGTCTGATCGTAACACCTTATATTAGAGGAGTAAATCTAAGTTATGAAAGTCTATTGGTTTTACTATAAGCAAATCTTACTCATGAATTTGGGGCTGTCCTTTATTCTGAGTATCATACCATTGGAGATGGATATGGAGGCTATGTTGCCTGTAGCACCTATGTTTTCTGTTGATTCGACTCTTGAGGGGTTGCGAAAACTGCCTTTTATTTTTGCTACGATTGGTTTTTTGATCGCGATCATTGTAGACAGGTTCTTTTATAAACAAACGAATTTTCTGTATTATAACTTGGGATTTTCGAAGGGGGAGGTGGTAAGTGTAGCATTCCTAATGAATATAATAGTCTCTTTGTTTTTACTCCCTCTAAGATGGATTTAATAGCAGAAAAGGAGCTCTATGCAGACTCCATTGAGTTTTCTTACGGCTCTCATCATTCGCTGTTGACGGGCGTACATGTCAATTGTAGAGTAGGGGAAGTTGTAGCGCTATTGGGACGTAATGGTGCCGGGAAATCGACGCTCATGAAAATTCTATTTGGGGTGTTAAGAGCAAAGAATGCTTACATCCGATTAAATGGAAACAAGACCAGATTTGCGTTTAAGACAAAGGATATTTGCTATCTACCGCAGTATCGTTACTTACCAGCCTATATCTCGGTGTACAATGCAATTCGTTTAATGGTAAGTCGTGTTGAAGCCCGAAAAGAAATCGAGAAAGACGAAGTTATAGCTAAGGTATTGTACCAGAAGACAGGAGATCTCTCTATGGGCGAACAACGTTATCTGGAGTTGATTCTACTGCTCTATCAGCCAGCGACTTTTTATCTGTTGGATGAACCATTTTCCGGAGTATCGCCCTATCTCAAAGAGCGTATCCAAGAATTAATAACAGCGCATAGACATTGCAAAGGTTTTATAATCTCTGATCATCATTATCACTCTGTATTGGATATCAGTACCCGGATTTTACTGCTACAGAATGGAGGTTGTCGATCTATTGAGCATAAAAAGGATTTGGAATATTTTTATGTTCCAGAGGGAACTTTTGATGATTAAAATAGGTGCAGACAGTTTTGTTTAGTAAGTTTGTGTATCATTTTAATCTTATTCAAATCAAGATATGTCATCTCTTTTAATAAAAAATGCCCAGGTTGTAAACGAAGGAAAAATAGAAGTATTAGATCTGTTTGTGAAAAACGGGCGGATAGAAAAAATTGGGAAGCAATTGGACTTGCAGGCTGATAAGGAGATTAATGCCGAAGGACTACACCTATTGCCTGGTTTGATTGATGATCAAGTGCATTTTCGTGAACCAGGTTTGACCTATAAAGCAGATATCTTTACAGAGAGCCGTGCTGCAGTGGCAGGGGGGACGACGTCATTTATGGAAATGCCCAATACGGTTCCTAATACACTTACCCAGCGATTATTGCAGGATAAATATGATATCGGACAGGATAGTTCGTTGGCGAACTATTCGTTCTTTATGGGAGCAGGAAATGACAATCTGAGCGAGGTGTTGAAGACCAATCCCCGTGATGTCTGTGGTATCAAAGTATTCATGGGCTCTTCTACAGGGAATATGTTGGTCGATAATGAGGCTGCGTTGGAACAAATCTTTAAAAATGCCCCGACGCTGGTAGCTACACACTGTGAAGATGAGGCTACAGTCAAAGCAAATCTTGCCCATTATAAAGATCTTTACGGTGATCAGGTGAGTATAGAAATGCACCCGCTGATCCGTTCGGAAGAAGCCTGTTACCTATCCTCTTCTAAGGCCGTTGAGCTTGCAAAAAAGAATAATACAAGACTTCATATTTTACATATCTCCACAGGTAAGGAAACAGCTTTGTTTGTAAATGATATCCCTTTAGAGCAAAAGCGAATCACTGCTGAAGCTTGTATTCACCATCTTTGGTTTTCAGATGCGGATTACAAGACAAAGGGTAACTATATCAAATGGAACCCCGCAGTGAAAACTGCTACAGATAGAGATCAGATTTTAGCCGCAGTTTTGGATGGACATATCGATGTCATCGCTACAGATCATGCGCCACATACTATCGAAGAGAAAGAACAACCTTATCTTCAGGCACCATCTGGTGGACCTTTAGTACAGCATGCCTTACAAGCATTGTTAGATCTCGTAAAACAAGGGAAGATGACGCTGGAGCAATTGGTCCAGAAGACTGCTCATAATACGGCTATTTGTTTTGAAATCGAGCAACGGGGGTATATTCGTGAGGGGTATTGGGCAGATTTAGTATTAGTAGATTTGAATAAAGGATACACTGTTACTAAAGATAATATTCTTTCCAAATGTGGCTGGTCGCCTTACGAAGGGCATACTTTTTCTTCCTCCATCGTACATACTATAGTCTCTGGAAACCTAGCATACAGTGAAGGGAAGATTATCGAAGTTGGTTCAGGACATCGATTGTTGTTTAATAGGTAGGGGAAGTTATCTAGTTAACAGGTTGTCAAGTTAACTAGATAACACGATCACTCGATAACACAAAAAATGAACAAAAGAGATTTTTTAAAGAGTTTAGGGCTTGGTGCAGGTGCACTTACCTTGTCAAAGTTCGCCAAGGCAGATTCTTACTTTTCTAGTGCCAATGCCCTGTTGAAAGGGAATGTGCTGAAAGTTGGTGATACCATAGGACTTATTGCTCCTGCGGGGGCAGTAGAAGACGAAGAATCTATCCGTATGGCCAAAGAGGTATTTGCCTACTTTGGCTTTGCTGTAAAAGAAGGTAAAAATATTCGTGCACGCTATGGCAACCTAGCAGGTACTGATGATCAGCGTTTGGAAGATCTGCATGCAATGTTTGCAGATCAGTCGGTAAAGGCTATTGTCTGTATTCGGGGAGGTAATGGTGCGTCACGGCTTCTTCATCGTATCGATTATAATCTGATTGCAAATAATCCAAAGGTATTGCTCGGTTATAGTGATGTGACAGCATTGCTTCTCGCATTTTACACCAAAGTGGGATTAGTCTCGTTTCATGGTGTTGTGGGAATCAGTACCTGGAGTAACTATGTCGCTCAATTGTTTAAAGATCAGTTTTTTGAGAATAAATTAGCCAGTTTCGAGAACCCGAAAAAATCGGATACACAGATTATACAGTATAAAGATCGAATACAAACAATAACCCCAGGCATTGTTGAAGGTACTATTCTAGGAGGCAATTTGACACTATTAGCGGGATTATGCGGTAGTCCTTACCTACCTGATTTTAAGGATAAAATATTATTTGTTGAGGAGATCGATGAGAAGTCAGATCGTTTGGATCGAATGTTTTGTCAATTGATGAATGCGGGTATTCTGTCGCAGATAAAAGGATTTATATTTGGCAAATGTACCAACTGTGGTCCCTCTGGTGGTTATGGGGCGCTTACTGTTGAGCAGATGCTCACAGATTATATCAAGCCCTTAGGGATTCCTGCGTATTCTGGCGCGATGATTGGACATATATCAGATCAATTCCTAATGCCTGTAGGGGTCCGTGTCCGTATGGATGCCAGTATAGGGAAGATCGAATATTTAGAAAAATCACTACTATGAAGCTGTTCGCTATTCTGTTAATTCTTGGTGCAATTACAACATGTGAAAGGGGAGAGACACCCGTTTCGGATTATTCTTCAGCTATGAATTTGGATACAATTACATATAATACAATATATAGTACTTATAAAGAACCCTCACTTCAATACCGTCGCTTTAAACATTCAGATGTTGATGCTTTAATACAGGGACGTAAAGATAAGGCCGTTTTAAAGGTCGACCCTATTGGTAAATCATTTGAAGGAAGAACAATCTATGAGTTGACTTACGGTGATGGGGACAAAGTGGTGATGCTTTGGTCTCAGATGCATGGCGATGAACCTACGGCGACTATGGCTCTATTCGATTTGTTTAACTTTTTGGAAGGGAAAGACGATGGACAGGATGCAGTGCGCGAATTACTGAAAAGCAAGCTGAAGTTACACTTTATACCTATGTTGAACCCTGATGGCGCCGAACGGTTTACCCGACGTACTGCCCAGAGTATTGATATGAACAGGGATGCCCGCGCAGGGCAGACTGTAGAAGGAGCTTTATTAAAAGAAAGAGCTAAGGTCGTGAAACCACGATATGGGTTTAATCTGCATGACCAAAATATTTATTATAATGTTCCGGAGACAAGTAACCCCGTGCAGATCTCTTTGTTAGCCCCCGCGTACAATTACGAAAGGGAAATCAATACGGTGCGCGGGGATGCGATGAAAATAATTGTTGGAATGAATAGTTTGCTTCAACAGTATATACCTGACGCGGTTGCCAAATACGATGATGCACATACTCCAAGAGGCTTTGGAGACAATTTTCAGTCCTGGGGAGCAAGTACTGTTTTGATCGAATCCGGAGGGCGTAAAGGTGATGCTGAAAAGCAAGAAATACGAAAGTTGAATTTTATCATTATTCTCAATGCCTTAATCCAGATTGCTGAAGGTTCCTATGGACAATATGAAGTTCAAGATTACGAAAAGATACCTTTTAATGCTTCGCAGCTACACGATGTTGTGATTCGCAATCTATCTATAAAAACAGACTCTACAGAATTTCGAACAGATATAGCTATACGTAGAGGAGAGACGACGGTCGATCGGGATTATTTTGTGCGTGGCAGAATTGAAGATATTGGTGATCTGCAGGAGTCTTTTGGTTATGATGAAGTAGATGTAAAGGGCTTGCAATTTATTCCCGCTAGGGTATCCAGCATGGTGTTGGATAGTGCTTCTGTTCTTAGCCAAAAAGATGCTTTTGATTTGTTGAAAAAAGGAATCATGGCAGTTCCGGTGAAAACCATTGGAGGCTCAAGAGCAAGTAGTCTGCATAGTCTACCGATCCATTTCTTTACACAGAAGCAGTTTTTTCCGACCACAAGCATAGATCTGGGAGGGACAACCAATTTTTATATAGGTGATGCGACAGGAAAGTTGCACTATGCTGTGTTTAATGGTTATCTGATAGATTTGTCTAAGGATATGGAGGGGAAACTGTTTAAAAGTAGAGTACATTAATAGCTGAGGTCTCGATGAGTGGTAATCCCATTGTTATTATCGGTTCAGGCCCCGCAGGACTGATGGCCGCCCAAGAGTTGGCGATTCAAGGCTATAAAGTGCATGTTTATGAACAGAACAAAGCAGCAGCACGAAAATTTTTGGTAGCAGGGGATGGTGGTTTTAATCTTACACATAGCGAATCGGTAGATGCTTTTGTAGAGAAATACGATGTCGCTTTTGTACAAGATATAGTCAGGTCCTTCGATAATAAAGCAACTGTAGAGTGGCTTTCTAAGATAGGTATCCCTACCTATGTGGGAAGTTCCGGTAAAATATTTCCTGAAAAGCATATCAAGCCTATTCAGGTATTGCAGGCTTGGCTAGCCTATCTTAAAGAGTTAGGAGTGTCCGTTTTCTATCAATTTCAACTGGTGGATTTTGATGAAGCCAATGTATACCTGAGTCATAAAAATGAGATTATAACCTGTAAGTATGAAAAGCTTATTTTGGGATTAGGAGGTGCTTCTTGGAAAAAGACGGGATCTGATGCTTTTTGGGTGTCGATTTTTGAGCAAAAAGGAATTAAAGTAAAAGCTCTTGAATCGGCTAATTCAGGCTATAACACACAAGAAGATTGGAATGATATCGAAGGGCAGGCACTGAAGAACATAGGGATTCGCTATAAAAACTATACTAGGCTTGGTGAAATTGTATTTACCAATTATGGAGTAGAAGGGAGTCCTCTTTATTATATGAATAGATTCACCCGAAAGGAAACTTTTCCTCTGAATCTGGAGATAGACCTAAAGCCCAATATGTCTGTAGACAGTATTACCGAAAAACTCTCCGGAGTCGGAAGTGTGGTGTCTTTGTTGAAAAATAAATTGAAGCTGTCAAAAACGGCTATTGCTCTTTTGAAGCGATTGGACAAAGATGTGTTTACTGAGCCGGGGTCACTCGCTATGGCGATCAAACAATACCCCATTCATGTTACAGGCTTAAGGCCTATTGAAGAAGTAATCTCTACCGCAGGCGGGGTTTCTTTTGAAGAACTTGACAAGAACCTTGCTTTGTATAGATTTCCGAACGTTCACTGTGTCGGGGAGATGATTGATTGGGAAGCACCTACCGGTGGATACTTATTGCAAGGTTGTTTTAGTACCGGAGCCTGGGTTGCCAAGGCAATATTACGGCATTATGCTATTTCATAGAACATAAATGCAAGATTCTAAAAAAGCAGGTTAAGGCAGACTGTCCTTCCTTAATTCTTAGCATTATTTGCCTAATGGCCTTTCATTAACTCCTCTAAGTTATCGAATTTTTTGCCTCGAACGGTTTGCTTTTTCTCCACTTTTAGATAGAATAGCAGGGCCAGTATAGCGCCAGTCGAAGCCATAACCACACCGATTAAAGAAGGGTAGTTGTAAGTTAGACCATAAGCTATGGGGATAGCGCCAAAATAAGCTCCTAGCGAGTTACCTATGTTGAATGAAGCCTGACCACCTGCGGCAGCGAAGGTTTCTGCTCCTTTCGCATTATTGATCAACATCATCTGCAACGGAGAACCGATACTAAATGCGATCATTCCAGTTATGAAAGCCATTGGGTAAGCTAATGCTGTAATATGCGCGATAAAGAAGAGAATCAGTAGACAGCAAGCCATTGCAGAAAAACTTGCTATAGCAGCCTTGCTGGGAGAGATGCGGTCTGCCAATCTGCCTCCGACAATATTGCCGACAAACATACCTGCACCGATGAGTATCATAACGATGGATACCTGATCTGGAGATAACCCAGATACGGTAGTAACTAGTTTTGAAATATAGCTGATCCACGCAAAGAGTCCCCCTGTTCCGATAGCAATTACAGCTACCATAAGCCACGCATCCCAACGTTTGAAGTAACTTATCTGTTGGATGACATTGTTATTCTTGTTGGCCGGGATAACAGGCATCCAAAAGTAAATAGCCAAAAATGTAATCAAACCTAAAAGAGAAATAACAGCATATGTTATCCTCCAGGAATAATGATGTCCAATATAGGTGCCTAATGGTACGCCTGCAAGATTGGCTATTGTCATTCCTGTAAACATCATGGAGATGGCTTGTGCCTCCTTACCGGGTTTCGCAAGTTTGGCGGCTACGACGGAGCCTATCCCAAAAAATGCTCCATGAGGCAAGCCTGATATGAAACGTGAGATGAAGAGGCTCCAATGATTAGGAGCTATGGTAAAAAGAGCATTGAAGATAAAGAAAAGCAACATTAAGAAAAGAAGAACTTTTTTTGCAGGATATTTGGATGTGGCTGCAACTAATGTTGGAGCACCGACAACTACCCCTAAGGCATATAGTCCTATCAAATTGCTCGCTGTAGGGATATCGATATTAATATCAGAGGCGATGTCCGGTAATATACCCGTCATCGTAAATTCAGTCATTCCGATGGCGAGACCACCAAACGCTAATGCAACTAACCCTTTGTTTATAGACATTTAAAACCTGTTTAGGAAAAGTATTCATCTATATGAGGAATACTTTGATACCTCCGGAGAAGGTGTTTCAAGGCTACAAAATTAAGGTTTTATATATAATGAAAAAGTAAAAAGGTAAATAAGTAAAACCGTAAGACTGGAAAAGTAGCCTCACGGTTTTACATTGTCAAAAGTTTGTTGTTCCGGCGAGGATTTTACTTGCCAAACATACTGGCTAAGGAGTCCAGTACAGATCCTTTCTGATCATTGGCTTTGTCCTTGTTAAAGAATTCACCTGCAAGATCTCCCAATCCGCCTAAGCTTGCTGAACTCTGTTGTGTGTTGTCTTCATTTCCGGAGCCACCACCAAGTACTGATCCCAAGATACTTCCCAAGATACCACCGCCAGCAGAACTGTTGGACTGACCGCCAATTAGTCCTCCTAATAGGTCACCAAGACCTCCTCCTGAAGATTGTTGTTGCTTTTGCTTGCCTAGGTAACCCATGACAATAGGGGCTAGTATGGCTAATGCGCCACCGATTTTGTCAGCAGATAATCCTGTTTTAGCGGCGAGATTGTCTTTTACCATTTCGGTATTATTGCCAAACATGTGGTTTACAATTTTGTCATCGTCTTCTGTAGGGCCTTGGCCCAGTAATCCGCCGATTTGATCTAGTATTCCACCGTTGTGCTGATCTAGCGCTTTATTGATGCCCGCTTCTTGCTCAGTTCCTTTTTTCGAATTGTAGTTCAGTGCCGCAATCATCAATGGGACTGCTGCGGCTACGAGCCATTTAGCCTTGCTTTCTTCTATGTTTAATAGATTGGCAATTGCCGCTATGGCTTTTGAGCCTACTCCACCTGTAACTAAGTCTGTTATATTCATGATTTGATAGTTTAATGTAATTGTGATAAATTTAAAGAATTCTATTAAAGCTAAATAAAAATACGAAATGCAAATCAAACTATGGATTCCCCTGGCA
Source organism: Sphingobacterium sp. (assembly GCA_031277715.1). Lineage (GTDB taxonomy): Bacteria > Bacteroidota > Bacteroidia > Sphingobacteriales > Sphingobacteriaceae > Sphingobacterium. The sequence goes on from JAITLW010000035.1 coordinate 8,767, forward strand.
CTTGTCTGCGGTATTTCTTTTTCTAATTGTAGTAATAATTCGGCAACAAAAGAAAGCACAGGTAGCAAGGATGAAGCTATGCATATTAGCCTCAGTAAAGAGCAGGCTACTCAGATTTTTTCTTTACCAATCCACTGCCTTGAAGTGGAATATCCGAACAAGCTCGGTCAGGTATTAGGATCTAGCGATGATTTAAAATCACCAAAACAACTACGGCCTATATTTTATGGTTGCTTTGACTGGCATTCCTCGGTACACGGTTACTGGTCTATTGTGGAACTCTTGCAGAAATATCCAGATCTAGATAAGGAAGGTAAAGTCCGCTCTATATTGAATCAACACATCACTTCTGAAAATGTAGCGATAGAACTGTCATTTTTTAAGGATAAGAATAATACTAGTTTTGAGCGTACCTACGGGTGGGCCTGGTTGTTTAAACTTCAGGAGAGTTTGAGTAATTGGGATGATGTCGACGCACAAAAATGGAAGACAAATCTACAGCCGTTGGTGGATCTTTTGGTGGCACGTTACACAGAATATCTTCCTAAATTAGTGTATCCTATTCGTGCTGGTCAACATGATAATTCTGCTTTTGGATTGTCTCTGTCATTGGATTATGCCCAGACAGTAGGGGATAAGGCTTTTGAGTCAGTCCTGAAAGAACACGGTAAGCGTCTTTTTGTTAATGATATCAATTGTGATTTAGCGTACGAACCAAGTGGATATGATTTTCTGTCCCCCTGTCTAGAGGAAGCTTACTTAATGAGTAAGGTATTGGATACAACAGCTTATCATGCATGGTTGAAAAAATTTATGCCTAATTTGTTTGATGCAGGCTTTACGATTTCTCCGGCAGTAGTAAAGGATCGCACAGACGGAAAGCTGGTTCATCTTGATGGATTAAACTATAGCCGTGGCGCCTGCTTATATGGTATAGCCAAAGCTGTGCCCGAGCTATCGCATTTGAAGAAAATAGCAAACGAACATATCGCCTTTTCACTTCCCAATTTATCCGCACAAGATGACTATATGGGATCGCACTGGCTTGGAACTTTTGCACTTTATGCAATAGCTCATGCTCATTAATAGTTTAATATGACGTATTATTCCTGACTGTGCTCACAAGTAATAGGGATTAATGTGTTTTCAACAAGCTTTACCGGTACGGATTGGATACTGGTAAAGCCGTCATTTTTTGTGATGATGTGAGACAAGTCGATACCTTTTTTTGAAAAAGTAGCGATAATGGCTGTCCTAAAAGTGGATCTAGAAGAACCCCAGCCTTCCCCTTTTATCGTTTCATTGTTAAGATGAATAAGCTCTTCGGTAGAGTAGTGTGCAAACTTCTCTAGTAAGTGTTGGTAGAATGATAGTGATGTTGCCATACAATTTAAAAATTTAGCTGTTAAACCATAAATTGTATCCAGAAATCGGTAAGAAAAATAAGCGCTTTTAAGGACGTTTATTTTGGTTGTAAACCCGTATTATTTTACCACCGCGGTGACTACACTCGGTTGGTATTGCTTTTGCAATTCTGAATACGCTACAAAGTTAATAGACTTTTTGGAAAAAGCAAAAAGAACCTTTTGTTTTCTGCTTTTGTTGTTATCTGTATATTTCTTCATAGGATATTAGTAGGTACCTTCGATATACCTATTTCTATTTTAATAGAGATTTTCTAGAGTTATAATAGAGGTTTTGTAGAGGGTTCATAGAGGTAAATCTCTATAAACCCTCTGTTTCTTCTAAGTTAAGTCCCTTATTAGACAAAAGAAGATATGCTTTTGTCTTAAATTCATACCTAAGGAGATGAGAATGTACATTGAAGGAGATAATAATGGCAGAGTTGCAATGCTTTTTCTTAGGTTATTCTGACATTCTGTCTTAAAGTTGATTTTGGAACAAGCCTTGATAAGTTTATTGCAGTAGTAAATAGTTAAATAGTAAAATACATATGCAAGAAAAGGGTAGTATCTCGATTCACACCGAGAATATATTTCCGGTGATTAAAAAGTTTTTATATTCTGACAATGAAATCTTCTTACGGGAGTTAGTGTCAAATTCGGTAGATGCATCGCAAAAAATCAAGCGTCTTTCTTCATTAGGACAATTCAATGGTGAGGTTGGCGAATTGGTTGTGGATATCAAATTTGATGAAGAAGCAAAGACAATCACAATATCAGACAACGGTATTGGTATGACTGCAGAGGAGATAAAGAAATATATCAACCAGATTGCTTTTTCCGGTGCTACAGAGTTTATGGAGAAGTTTAAAGAAGCAAACGACGCGAATGAGATTATTGGTCGTTTTGGTTTAGGCTTCTACTCTGCATTTATGGTGGCTGATCGTGTTGAGATTGATTCATTGTCTTACCAAGATGGCGCAGAGCCGGCGCACTGGACTTGTGATGGAAGTACTTCCTATGAAATATCAGAGGGAAGTCGAACAAAACGTGGAACCGATGTTATTTTGCATGTCAATGCAGACTCAACTGAGTTCTTGAGTAAGTTTAGACTACAGGAGATTCTAGATAAATATGCCAAGTTCTTACCTGTGCCTATTCGTTTTGGAACGAAGACTACATCTGAGTCTGACGGTGAAGATGAAGAAGGTAAGCCTAAATATAAGTCAGTTGAGGTTGATAATATCATCAACAATACGAATCCAGCTTGGACAAAGTCGCCTTCTGAGTTAACAGATGAGGATTATCTTTCTTTCTATCGTGAGCTGTATCCACAGTCTATGGATGAGCCTTTGTTCTGGATTCATCTAAATGTTGACTATCCATTCAATCTGACAGGTATTCTTTACTTCCCGAAAATAAAGAATGAATTAGAGATCCAACGTAATAAGATTAAGCTTTATTCGCGTCAGGTATTTATTACGGATGAGGTAAAAGACATTGTTCCTGAGTTTTTGATGTTGTTACATGGTGTCATTGATTCTCCGGATATTCCTTTAAATGTTTCGCGTTCGTTTTTGCAGGCTGACGGGAATGTGAAAAAAATAAATAATTACATCACTAAGAAAGTCGCTGACAAATTGCAGGAAATCTTCAAGTCTGATCGCAAAGGCTTTGAAGAGAAATGGAAAGATATTGGTCTTTTTATAAAATACGGTATGTTGAGCGATGAAAAATTTGCAGAGAAAGCAAATGAATTCTGCTTGTTAAAAAATACCAACAGCGAAAGTTATACCTTGAAAGAATACTATGAAAAGGTAAAAGATATTCAAGTTGATAAAGATGGCAATATCGTGTATCTGTACAGTTCTGATGTAGCACAACAGGACGGTTTCATCGCTACAGCTGTGGCAAAGGGATATGATGTCTTGATATTGGATGGACCTTTAGATACGCATATCACTTCATATCTGGAACAGAAAGGTGGAGAGAAGGTTCAGTTAAAGCGTGTCGATTCGGATGTTATTGATAAATTAATTCAGAAGGATGAGAAGATAGAACTAATCCTGAGTGAGGAGGAAAGTAAAAAAGCAACTGAACTGTTTCAGAAAGCAATCAACCGTACAGATATGAATGTGCAGATTGAAGCTTTAAAAGCAGACGAATTACCGGTATCTGTTACGTTGGATGAATTTATGCGTCGTATGAAAGATATGGCAAAGACAGGTGGCGGAATGGGATTCTATGGTAATATTCCAGATAATTATAAGGTCAGCGTGAATGGTAACCATCCTTTGGTAAAACGTATGTTAGAAAGCGGAGAGGAAGAAGGGCAAAAATTAGCTAAGCAGGCTTTTGATTTAGCGTTATTATCGCGAGGATTACTGACCGGAGCTGATTTAACATCGTTTGTAAAACGAAGCGTAGAGATGATTTAATAATTTATTAAAAATAATTGCTTAATCCTCATTGTGTTATTGCATAATGAGGATTTTTTGTGAAAAACATTTGGAGTATATGGATTAAAAACCTACTTTTGTATCACAAACACGGTAGGTATAGCTCAGTTGGTTAGAGCACTAGATTGTGGTTCTAGGGGTCGTCGGTTCGAGCCCGATTACTTACCCGCTTCTAAAGGCTTCTCAGAAATGAGAGGCTTTTTTTATTAACCTTATTGATAAGTATTTACAGGGTAATTCAATGAACGATGGAAGTTTTTAAATAAATTTTTACTCCGTTTGATTGTTGTCGAAAAATGTCTTATTTCTCATTTTTTTAAGGCATTTTGTTTCACCAGCTGTCTCATTGTTTTATTTCGAAAAGTAACAGTCCCTTTTTGGCGTAAATTGAATAACTCTTTCCTGCTGGTTTTAATTAAGATAGGGGTTCTTTGGGAAGTTGGCAACATGTGCGTACTTTGGTCCCAAACTGATTAAAGCCTGTTTCCAAAGTTCTTCGCCATCTATCAGAAAAGGAAGTTCAGGCTTGAATGAATTATGTATAGCCCACGTGTTTTGTTTTATCTCGTCTTCTAATTGGCCTGCCGACCAGCCTGAATAGCCCAGGAAGAACTTTATCTCTTGAGGGTCGATGATGTTTTCATTGATTAATAGAATTACCTGCTCTAAGTCCCCACCCCAAAATAAATCTGTCCCAATAGGTATGCTGTCTGCTATTTTGTGCGGAACCTGATGGAGAAAAAATAAAGCGTCGTTTTGTACTGGGCCACCTATATAGACTGGGAATTTTTCGGATGTTACAGTTGTTATTATATCGGATAGCACAAGGTTTGAGCGATGGTTTAAGACCAATCCGACAGTTCCTTCATTGCTGTGTTCACACAGGACAATAACCGAGCGTTCGAAATTGGAATCGAGTATAAAGGGTTCCGAAATCAGGAGACTTCCTTGTGTGGGCATGTTTTGATTGAACATCGCTTATTATATTATTTTAGTATAAACTTAGACAAATTTGGTTTTATATACAATTATGACTTATGCTGTATTCTTACTCGGCTAAAAAATCTACATAAATGGTCGACTTCTATAGATGTTACCCTTAAAAAGGGTCAAAAGATGACATTCTTTTGTGTTGCATTTAGTAAGTTTGTCAAACAAAATATACATCCTATGGCAATCGATCATAAAAATATTGCAGCAATTAGAGAGGATTATGCGAAAGACTCTCTTTCGGAACAGCAGGTTCATGCCGATCCTGTTGTGCAGTTTACACATTGGTTTGATCAGGCTTTGCATGCGAAAGTGATAGAGCCTAACGCGATGACTCTGGCGACGATTAATGAGGGGGGCTTTCCTTCGGCTAGAATTGTCTTATTGAAGGATATTAAAGCAGATGGCTTTAGCTTTTTTACGAATTATGAAAGTCAAAAGGGGCTGGATATGGCTCGTTGTGCTAAAGTGAGTCTACTGTTTTTCTGGCCTGAGCTGCAACGACAGGTGCGTATTGAAGGTTTAGTGGAACGTTTATGCCAGGAAGATTCAGATGAGTATTTTGCATCTAGACCAAAGGGGAGCCGAATAGGGGCATGGGCCTCGCCGCAGAGCCAAATCATTCCAGATCGCGATTTTTTGGAGCAACGTGTGGATTTTTATGAACAAAAATTTGCCCTATCTGATGTGGTAGAGCGGCCTCCTTTTTGGGGAGGGTATTTAGTTAAGCCTGTCCAGGTAGAATTCTGGCAAGGACGAAGCTCTAGACTACACGATAGAATTGTTTATTTTTTAGAAGAAAATGGCTGGGTAGTTAATCGATTGGCACCATGATCAAACAATTAAAAGAAGAGATAGATAAGGTATTCGGATCAGATGTGATCACATTGGCTGATACTGGGCTTCAGGATACGCTGACTGTCGTACCTGCAAGGTTGAGAGAGGTGTGTCTATGGTTACGGGATCATCCGACATTTTATTTCGATTTTCTAGCTAATATCACTGCGGTGGATTATTTCCCAGAGGCACGCTTTGCGGTAGTATATAACTTGACTTCTATTCCATTTCAATTACAGTTGACACTGCGGGTAGAGATTGAGCAAGAGCGCAGTCTGGAACACTTACCAGAAGTCCCTTCTGTGAGTATGGTCTGGTGTACCGCAGATTGGCACGAACGGGAGGCATTTGACCTTATGGGGATTTATTTTACAGATCACCCAGATTTAAGGCGAATATTATTGCCTGACGATTGGGAAGGATATCCGTTACGTAAAGATTATGAAGACCCAGAAAGCTATCATGGTATTCCTATCAAGAATTAGATCACAACATGCATATAAAGTATAATCAAGGATATCAGCAGTATTTGGAAAGAATGCAGCAAATCGGATCTACGGAGATGATTATTAATATGGGGCCACAGCACCCCTCCACGCACGGAGTATTGCGACTGGAGCTTGTTACCGATGGAGAACTTGTAAAGGATGTCATCCCGCATTTGGGGTATTTACATCGTTGTTTTGATAAACATGCTGAATCAATGAACTACGGTAAGAGTATTCCTTTTACTGATCGGTTGGACTATTTAGCATCGATGAATAATAGCCATGCATTCGTCATGGGAGTAGAGCGAATGTTGGGAATAGAACAGCATTTGCCCAAACGTGTAGAGTACATCCGTGTCTTAGTGTGTGAATTGAATAGGATTGCTTCTCATTTGATTGCTATCGGTACCTATGGGATTGATATTGGAGCATTCACACCTTTTATGTGGTGTTTCAGAGATAGAGAACATATTATGAATATGCTGGAGTGGGCTTCCGGTTCGCGCATGTTGTATAATTATATTTGGGTAGGTGGTTTGTTTTATGATTTGCCTGTAGGTTTTGAACAGCGTTGCAAAGAGTTTATTGCTTATTTCAAACCGAAGTTGGCGGAATTGGATGGATTGCTGTCCAGTAATCAGATATTTATCTCCCGCACAGCTAATGTAGGGATACTGCCTTCGGATGTTGCGATCAACTACGGGTGTTCGGGACCTATGTTACGTGCTAGTGGTATAAAATGGGATCTCCGTCGTGTTGATGGGTATTCTGTATATCCTGAATTGGATTTCGAGATACCGGTAGGTAAGGGACTTATGGGGACGGTAGGTGATTCTTGGGACAGGTATAAGGTGAGAGTCGATGAGATTTATGAATCGGTAAAAATAATAGAGCAATGTCTTGCAAGATTAATGTCAGACTTTGCGCGTTTGCCGGATTTCGACCCTCGCGCAATGGTACCAAAGAAGGCGACAATGAAGGGGCAGAGTTATTATGTACGTGCTGAAAACCCTAAGGGAGAGCTTGGCTTTTATTTCGAAACTAAAGATAAATCTGATGTTCCTTTGCGTTTAAAGGCTAGAGGTCCAAGTTTTAACAACCTTTCAGTTTTGCCTGAACTTGGAAAAGGGGTACTTATTGCAGATTTGATTGCTATTCTAGGCTCTATTGATATTGTGTTAGGAGAAGTGGATAGATAACGAAAGAAAATGCAAAAAGACGCATAAAATATTTGAAGTTTAAACATTAAGTCGTATCTTTGGGTTCTCATAATTTAAGTTTATAATTGGTTAATAGGAAGTCTGCATCCGCCCGGATGCAGGCTTTTTTATTGTTTTAGCTTTTTTCAATGCGTCTTTTTGTCTAAGTTTAGGTGTAAAATGAGAACCAATGTATGTAAGCCCCAATCTTTCTGATTCTTTCGAAGCTATAGGTTTGTACAAGAGGGGACCTGGTAAACGGGTTCATTTCCGTTTTTTTATTGCCTTTTTCTTGTTGTTTACAGGAACGTTATACATGGAGGTACAGGCGCAACAGTGGGATTTTAAGGGAGATGTGAGTAGGGTGGTCATTCCAATCGATATTACTAATCACATTATTATGTTGCCTGTGCAATTGAATGGAGAGCAACTGACCTTTATCCTGGATACCGGGGTTAAAGAGACTATGTTATTTGGTGCAGTGGATTCTACTATTTTAAGAAATGTATCTTCTTATAACTTTCAGGGCCTGGGAGTAGATCAGGGGATAAAAGGATTACTGTCTTTGGATAATGTGTTGGCACTTGGAGATTCAATATTGACGGATCATCATCACGATCTCTACGTAATTACAGACAGTACAATTAATCTTTCTAAAAATATTGGAGTTCCTATACACGGGGTACTTGGGAGTAATTTTTTTCAGAATCATATTGTTCGGATTGATTACATCCGTAAAAGACTGCATGTCTTTAAGTCTTTGGATGACTTGGACAAAGATCTGAGAAAATATACAGCCGTTAAACTGGATCTTGTGAAAGATCGTCCGTTTGTAGATATTAACATAAGTAGTGGCGGTAAGCTCTTTGAAAGTTCAAGAATGTTGGTTGACCTTGGTAATTCCGATCCTTTAATGATTTTCCCGACGGCATTGACGGATTATAAGGTCTCGAAACCGTATGTTTATGAGTTTTTGGGACAGGGATTTAATGGTAATATTTATGGTAAGCGAAATAGAATAGAAGGGGTGACAGTCGCCAAGTGGAATTTTAAGCGGTTGTTTGTATCTTACCCTGATACTAATTCATATAGTACCAGAAGGTTGGTGGAGCGAAGGGTGGGGTCAGTTGGTAATCAGATTATGGCTCGTTTTGATGTAATCTTTGATTATGCAGACAGCGTGATGTATCTACGTAAAAATAGAATGTTTGGTGATCCTTTTAATATTGATATGAGTGGACTGGAGGTTCGGAATGTTGGTTTTTCTTGGTTAAAAAGTAGAACTGGTGCAAAGCCATTGGGGGCAAGTTCCAATGAAGGTCAGACTATCAACCTGAGTAATGATGTGATGTATCAAATTGAATTGGTGCCAGCTTATGTGATACAACATGTTCGAATTGGTTCTCCAGCTGATTTGGCAGGGGTAAAGGAAGGGGATGGTATTTATAAGATAAATGGTAAATATGCGGGAAAGATGACGTTGGAAAGTATCAAGGGGAAATTGCAGGCTCGTGATCAGTATGGAATATCACTCGAAGTAAAACGGGGCGAAGAAATCATTAGGTTTCGGTTTAGATTAGTTGACCCGATACCATTAAAATAAAAGGGACTGTTTTTAACAGTCCCTTTTAATATTATTCAAAATATTCTTTGATCCGTTCAAAGAATGATTTTTCACTTTTTCCAGGTTGCGGTTTAAAGTTTGCCGAACCTTTAAGTTTTTCTAAAATCTCACGCTCTTCGGAAGATACGGCCTTAGGTGTCCATATATTGACATATATCAATTGGTCGCCTTTGTGGTAAGAGTTTACCTCCGGGATGCCTTTACCTTTAAGTCTTAATATTTTCCCGCCTTGTGTACCTGCGTCGATTTTTATTTTGGCTTTGCCATCTATGGTCGGTACTTCGACACTCGTGCCTAGTGCTGCGTCAGCAAAATTAATGTATAAATCGTAGATAACGTTTATGCCGTCGCGTTTGAGTGATTCGTGCTGAACTTCTTCAACTAAGATAATAAGGTCTCCAGCTATTCCTCCTCGAGGAGCAGCGTTACCTTTTCCAGTCATCGATAGTTGCATACCCTCACTGACACCAGCAGGGATATTGATCGTAATTGTTTCTTCGCCTCTTTCTAAACCTTCGCCTTTACAGGTTGTACATTTAGCTGTTATTTCGACACCCTCGCCATTACAGGTTGGACAGGTGCTGGTCGTTTGCATTTGTCCTAATATGGTATTAGTGACGCGTCTTACGGATCCTGCTCCTCCACATGTTTTACAAGTATGGAAAGAGGATTTGTCTTTGGCACCCGAACCGTCACAAGTCTTACATACAATCTGTTTGTTGACTTTGACTTTCTTCTCAGTCCCTTTTGCTATTTCTTCAAGGGTGAGTTTTACTTTGATTCGTAAATTACTGCCTTTTTGAACCCGGCGTCCTCCAGAACGGGAACCTCCACCAAAAAAGCTTTCAAATGGGTGACCTCCACCAAAGATGTCACCAAATTGGCTGAATATGTCATCCATATTCATACCACCTCCACCAAAACCGCCAGAATTTCCAGAATGACCAAATTGGTCGTAGCGTGCTTTTTTCTCTTGATTACTTAAAATCTCATAGGCCTCGGCTGCTTCTTTAAAATTCTCTTCCGCTTCTTTATCCCCAGGATTTTTATCCGGGTGGAATTTGATTGCTAGTTTGCGATAAGCTGATTTTATCTCTGCTGCATCTGCTTGACGAGATACACCAAGTACATCATAATAATCTCTCTTCGACATTCCTCTTCTATTTCTTATTGTCCTATGACCACTTTAGCAAAACGGATTACTTTATCATTTAAGAAGTAACCTTTTTCTACAGTGTCTATTACTTTATTCTTAAGGTCTTCAGAAGGTGCTGGGATGCTGGTGATTGCTTCTTGGAAATCAGCATCAAACGGTTGTCCGTTTGTTTCCATCTCTTTAAGCCCTTCGTTCTCAAGAAGTTTTTTGAATTTATTGTTGACGAGTTCTATTCCTTGTTTAATGCCTTCTACATCTTGGGCATTGGACATTGCAGCAAGGGCTCTGTCAAAGTCGTCCAGTACAGGTAATAATTTGGAAATAACACCTTGACCTGCAGTTTGTATTAGTTCTACGCGTTCCTTAGAAGTTCTCTTTTTATAATTATCAAACTCAGCAAATAGACGAGCGTATTTATCGTTCGCTTCTGCCAATTGATTTGTTAG
>JAITLW010000038.1 GCA_031277715.1 Sphingobacterium sp.
TTGGTCCTATTTTCTGGGTTATTTTAGATGGAGGTGAAGATAAACCTGATGCCCATGAAGTCTATGCTGATACCGTAGACTATGACAATTATCGCCTCGAGCAGAGTGCTTGGCTTTCCGAAATACTAGCATCTAAACAACGCAAAAAGGCAAAACATACTATAGTACTCAACCATATTCCTTTCTTTCATTCTGATGATTGGCACGGCACCCTACATAACAGATTTTGCTTCCATGATCTCCTACAGAAACATAAAGTAGATGCATTGATCTCGGGACATACCCATAAGTTTGGCTTTTATCCAGCAGATAACGATCACAATTATCCTATCATTATAGGTGGTGGCCCAAAACAAGGAAACAGAACAATGATTGAAGTATCCGCTTCAGGAGACAAATTAAATATATCCCTCAAGAAAGAGACAGGAGAACTTGTAAACAGCTTTTCAAAAGGTTAAAACAAAAGAATTTCAACAAAAAAGCACGGTATATTTACCGTGCTTTTTATTAATACTACTAAGCTTCTTATTGCTCTTCCGATAAAAATGGATATCTATAATCCGTATCTGGAGTAAAAGTCTCTTTAATTGTGCGAGGTGAAACCCAACGCAACAAATTAATCATTGATCCAGCTTTATCATTTGTACCCGATCCTCTCGCTCCACCAAATGGTTGCTGTCCAACTACCGCTCCTGTACACTTATCATTAATATAGAAGTTACCTGCTGCATTACGTAACGCATATGTAGCCTCGTCGATTGCATAGCGATCTTGCGATATGATAGCACCTGTCAATGCGTAAATTGAAGTCTTATCAACCAAGTCCAACATTTCTGACCATTTACTATCCTCATAGACATAAATAGTCAATACAGGACCAAACAGCTCTTCAGATAACGTCTCATAATCTGGAGTTTTCGCAACGATAACAGTCGGATGAATGAAATATCCTGTTGACTTATCGTATGTTCCACCGATTACAACCTCTGCATCTGCCGAAGCTTTTGCTCTGTCAATATAACTTGTGATTTTATCAAAAGATTTCTCGTCAATTACAGCGTTGATGAAATTGCTAAAATCTTCCGTTCCACCAATCTTAAATGATTTTATATCCCTTTCCATTAGCCCTTTCAAATCGTTCCAAAGCGATTGAGGCACATATGCTCTAGAAGCGGCCGAACATTTTTGCCCTTGGAATTCAAACGCACCACGAACCAATGCCGTATTCAATACGTCCAAATCAGCTGAAGGATGCGCTACGATAAAATCTTTACCACCAGTCTCGCCAACAATACGTGGATAAGTTTTGTACCTATGGATATTCTCTCCGATAGTTTTCCAAATATCTTGGAAAACGCCTGTAGATCCTGTGAAGTGAATACCTGCAAAATCCGGGTGTTTAAAGATCACATCTCCAGCATCAGGACCGGAAACATATACCAAGTTAATAACGCCATCAGGAAGACCAGCTTCTTTAAAGATTTGCATTAATACGTTGGCCGAATAAATCTGTGTGTTAGACGGCTTCCAAACTACAACATTTCCCATCATGGCTACTGATGTAGGCAGATTACCTGCGATTGCTGTAAAGTTGAAAGGAGTCAATGCAAATACAAAACCCTCTAATGGACGTTGCTCTACACGGTTCCATACACCTTTACTATTAGCTGGAGGTTGTTGCTGATAGATCTCAGACATGTATTTTACATTGAAACGTAAAAAGTCTACAATCTCACAAGCTGAATCAATCTCTGCTTGGTATGGATTCTTTGACTGCCCCAACATTGTTGCAGCATTCAATTTATAACGATATTTAGTAGAGATAAGCTCTGCCGCTTTTAAGAAAATCGCTGCACGCTGCTCCCAAGGTAGATTTTCCCAATCTTCTTTAGCAGCCAAAGCAACTTCGATAGCCTCTTCTACATGCTCCTTAGTACCTTGAGAATAGTACCCTAAAATATGCTTATGATCATGAGGAGGAGTCAATTTGACTTTTTTCTCCGTACGTACTTCTTTACCACCGATGTACATAGGAACATCTATTTCCTGACCTCTAGCATCTTGGATAGCCTGACGTAACAATGCACGCTCTTTCGTACCTGGTGCGTATGCGTATACCGGTTCGTTAACTGGAGCCGGAACATTAAAAAATCCCTTTAACATAATTTTAATTTTTTATCTATGTAAAATAACAAAATATATCCGCTACATTATAGTCTTGGATTGTCCATAATTAAACATATTCTGCCCCGACAACAAATAACAGTTATGTCAAACCGATAGACAGATACCAAACAAACACCTTTATACCAACAACATAAACAAAAACAGATTCACGTCAACGTTAATCGTCAACACAATTTTTGTTAGATATCCACACTATGTTGAGCTATATATTTACGTGGCGACATCTTGGTAATAGATTTGAAAACACGATTAAAATGTACTACATTATTAAACCCAGATTGAAAGGCAGCTTCTGCGATATGTTCCGATTTATTGTCAATCAAAATCTGACACGCTTTTTCTATCCGCACCTCATTCAAAAAACTAATATATGTTTTGGTAGTATGCCTCTTGAAAAACTTGCAGAAGGAAGTAGGTGTCATATGCACAATAGACGCCACTTGCTCTACCGTGATATCCTCATTATAATGATCGAAAGTATACTTATACACCTGACTGATTCGCGCTCCATCTTTATCCGAGTAGGTCACATTCCGAACCCCCGAATAAAGGGACGAAACATCGTTGCGATGAATTGCCAAAGCATAGAGTAAGGAAAGAAATTCGGTAAAACGCGGCATCGATGTCTTTACCATTAAGTTCGTAAAATAATGCATCATTGATTCCGAAATAGACCTATCAAGTCGTTTGCTGATATCCAGCTCTAGCAAATAGTCCTTCACCAACTCAAAATCAGGAATATGGTAGAGTTTCTTCATCCGCTCCAAATTCACAAATATGTGAATAGCGTGTATATCTCCAATCTCCTCCTCATCCTCCATATCCCGATCAAACATATGTGGCTCGTTGGGCTTCAGCACAAAAATATCACCAGACTGAAAAGACTGCATGATATTCCCCACCATAATTGTCCCTTTACCTTTTAGAATATACGTAATCTGTGCTTCGTCATGGCGATGGTAGTAATTATAAAAATTCTCCTTTTTATCTTCCATAACAGCAAACACACCTTCACCATATACAGAGACTGTAAACTGAATCGGTTTCATAGCGCTCTATCTTAAATCCTTCTTACTATTCAACATTTTTTACCAATGGCATCTTTACATCCTTACAATGCCTGTTTATCAAAGATTAAAAAGGCGACAATGGTAATCCCATGTCGCCTTTTAAAATCGTTATAATCTATGATTATTTAGCTGCCGCATAGTTCTTTGCTACAGCATCCCAATTTACAACATTGAAAACTGCATCTAGGTAGGCTGGACGTTTATTTTGATATTTCAAGTAATAAGCGTGCTCCCAAACGTCTATACCAAAAATAGGCGTTCCTTTAACTTCAGCTACATCCATCAATGGATTATCTTGATTTGGAGTTGAAGTAACAGCTAGTTTACCATCAGCATCAACGATCAACCAAGACCATCCTGAGCCAAAGCGTGTTGCTCCTGCTTCTTGTAATTTTTTCTTCAATTCATCGAAAGAACCGAAAGTAGCATTGATTGCCTCTGCCAATTCACCTGTAGGCTCGCCTCCAGCATTAGCACCTAGTACAGACCAAAACAACTTGTGGTTATAGTGTCCACCGCCGTTGTTACGGACAGCAGGAGAATACTTACTGATGTTTTTTAAGATATCTTCCAACGAAGCATTTTCCGCGTCAGTACCAGCAATAGCTTTGTTTAAATTATCAACATATGCTTGGTGGTGGCGGTCATGATGAATCTCCATTGTTTCTTTATCAATATGAGGTTCCAATGCGTCGTTTGCGTATGGTAACGCTTCTAATTCAAATGCCATAGTTACTTATTTTAATAAAATTATCAACTGTTATTTTAATACTACGAATATAACAAAACACTTCTGCTAATGTTTCATAATAATGCCATTTTATCGTTTTGAGCGAAAAAAAGCCTTCATCAAAGCACCACATTCTTCCTCCAATACTCCACCTATAATCTGTGTTTTAGGGTGTAGTATATTCGGGGCGACCACCGTATATCCCCTCTTTTCATCCACTGCCCCGTACACAATGCGTGACACTTGTGTCCAATATGATGCACCAGCACACATCACACAGGGTTCTACAGTCACATATAGCGTACAGTCCTTGAGATACTTGCCTCCTAAAAAATTAGCAGCCGCTGTGAATGCCTGCATTTCAGCATGCGCCGTCACATCGTTCAGCCGTTCTGTAAGGTTATACCCCTTACCTATTATTTTATTTTGTGCAACGATAACTGCCCCTATAGGAACCTCGTCCTCTCTAAATGCCTGCTCTGCCAAACTGAACGCTTCTTTCATATAGAGCTCATCCAGCTTTTCCTGTGGCAACGTTTCTTCAAAATTATAAATCCGCATACTATATCAATCGGGCACCATTTGGCACCTTACGTTCTACCGCTGTCAAAACAATATCACCATTTTCGTCCGCCAGGCCTGTCACCAAGCATTCAGACATAAATTTTCCAATCTGCTTACGCGGAAAATTAACAACAGCCACAATCTGTCGCCCGACCAACTCCTCCCTGGTATATAATTTCGTAATCTGTGCACTTGATTTTCGTAATCCGATTTCCGGACCAAAGTCAATCAATAACTGATACGCTGGCCTCCTGGCCTCTGGAAAATCATTCGCTTCCAAAATAGTCCCCACCCTCAAGTCTACTTTTTCAAAATCAGACCAGTTTATTTCTATACTTTCCTCCATTATACTCGATTTCCCGCAAGATCCTCCATCTGCTTTCCAATAGTAAACACAACATAATCTTTCGTACGTTTCAATCGCTTAGCCAATCGTTCGATCAATAGATCTTCCTCTCCTTCTTTATAGGACAAATCTTCTTCCGTCAGATGGTTGTATTTCCGACTCAATTTTATCTTAGCAATTTGCCAGTCTTGTTCTTTAATTTTGAGAATGCTCATAATGTGGTATTAAAATTGCGTATATTTACAGCGTATACAAACTGCGCAAAACGCGTTTTAAACTATATTAAACAAATCTACATAAATAAATCAATGATGAAAAAAATTTTACCAGCATTACTTTTGTTCCTCGGTGGCGCTACAATAGCACAAGCACAAGTCTTACCTAGCTTTGAAATCGGGCTAAAAGGAGCATTAAACTATTCTAAGTTAAAAAACGACACTTATTTCGATTCAGACAGCAAAGCAGGTTACCAAGCCGGTCTTTACTCTCGTATCGGTGTACTAGGATTCCACGTGCAACCTGAGATCTACATCACAGGGAAAAACGTGAAAATTAACAAAGACAATGTAGACGACCTTAAATTCACGAGCGTAGACATTCCTGTTTTGTTAGGCAAGCGTTTTGGCCTAGGCCCAATCGGAGCCAGAATACAGACAGGTCCTGTATTCTCTTTTATCACTAATGATAATGGGGACAGCAAAATTAAAGAAGCCTTGAATTTTTCAGAATACAAAAAAAGCTCTACGTCATGGGCATTTGGTGCAGGTGTAGACGTATCTAGCTTACGAGTTGATCTTCGTTATGAATTAGGTCTAAACGATATGGCCAAAGGAAGTGGTGAAGCTCAAAAAATCAACATGTGGAGCATTGGTCTAGGCTACCGCTTATTCAAGATTTAATCAATACATTTATATTGACTACGGATTGGTCGAGGTGTTTTACGAAAACATCTCGACCAATTTTTATATAGCAACTGGAGATTGTACACTAACTTTCATTAGAAAGTCAGTATAGTCAAAAGTATATATCGTAAAACAACAACGACAACCTTTGGAGAGAAGCCCTCTTCCGAAAGTTAAACAACCGAACCAAAAAATTTAGAACAATTCTAAATTAAAGCTTTTTAATGGATTTAAAGTCATTTTTATAAATGATTTAGATATTTTTGCAAGTAAAA
>JAITLW010000045.1 GCA_031277715.1 Sphingobacterium sp.
GGACCAGCATTAAGATTCTTTTGTACCTCGACAACATGCCAGCTTCCAAATGCCTCGGCATAAATATATTCTCTTTGAGGCTCTCCTTTTTTATCCATTGACCCAGCCAATGATTCGGCATCAGCGACTACCATACCAGGCAAGCGGATGGGTATTCCACCTATTGTTGCCTTACACGCAATCGTGATTATCGCCCCTCCTCCTGTATTCGTATTTCGAATTCCAGACACCATTTTATTCAACGGTCTGTTATCGGCTGTCCTCGCTCCTCCAATATTGTATAAAATATCCAAAAAATCGCCAGAATCGACCCCATTACCAACGTAGGTTCCAGGAATATAAGATTCTATCGCCCTATCTTTTGCCTCACTACCACTCGTATTCTTTATTTCTGTAATCTCGGCTTCTATGCATAAGTATTTCCCTTCGCCTAGTGGGATAGAGGCTCTTGATGTTGCACCAACAAGAAGAGATTCTCCTGCTTTTCCATACGGATAGTCCATATCGCCCTGTCCTCCCCAATTTAACCACAGCACTTTATCCCTATTAAGACTCTCCCCTCCTTGCGCAACCGACGCTTTGATTGTATTTTCTTTATAGCACTGTGCTTTTACCGCTTGAGGGATGAGCAGAATGAAAAAAAACAACGTAAAAAACGTATTACCTCTCAATATAGCCTTAATCATGACGCTTATGGTTTTACGGCAAATACAACATTCATAAATGATCCTAAAGTCACGTCTGCATCAGAAGCTATTTTATACGTCAATATACCACCCTGCAACAATTTAACTTCGGTAAAAACAGTCTTATCATAAAAAGTTACATAATAATCCAATTCGGTCGCTGGCAATACCGGCAAAATTGTCGTAACATCAGGACTGGACACACTGGAAGAGGGATCAGACATGCCAAACTGTTTCTTATAACTATCGTATAACCTGACTGTAAATACCCCCCCACTTTCTGTTATAATGGACGGATCGGCAATCTGATCTTCAGAAGTAGGCATAACCATTGAAGGCATGTAAAAAAACTTCGGCATGACCGCTTTTAACTCCTTGATTACATCCTCACCAATACTGACAGTGTATTCAACTTCGTTCCCTTTTACCTTGGTATCGACTTTAACACCTGTTCCTGCCAACACTATTGTTTTCTCCTGGTTAAACTGTATTTCCTGTGCAGTTAATACTGCCCCGAAGTCTTCAGCTACTTTGATGATGTTTTTCTCATTTGCACTGACAATCTTGGCTGTAAGCTCGGCATCCTTTTCATTCTTATATTTAAGTCCCAGGGCATCCTGCTTTAATGTAGTGACGGTTTCATTTGGCAAAGAAACTGATTGAACAACGCCATTGGAATTCGTATAGTCCAAGGTATTCTTTTCAGGATTATATGCTAGGTTCGTATTGTTCAAGTTAAGATCTGTTGCCTTCCCTTTCGCATCAACATAGCTCAGCATATTCGACTTATCATTGTATGCGAGCGAACCTGTACCTAAATCGAAAGTATGGGGGGTACCCTTTTCGTCCTGATAGGTCAACTGGTTGGAGCCAGGAAGATAACTAAGAGCGGTCAGGGTCTCGTTAGACTCCACTAATTCTTTTAACAGGATCTCCTTAACTTCACCATCTTTGGTCAAAAAGGTAAACTTATCGTCTTTATAGTATACATTTCCTCCTGTATTTTTTATCAATGTGATAAACTCGTTCTTAACCTTTTCATTATTGATAATTTGTTCGAAAGTGTTTGTTACATCAGCCGTTACATTTATGATAGTTTGTACTCCAGATTCAGAAGTATACACATAGGTTCCATTTTTATTATCGACCAAAGTAGTAATCGTCTGATTACTTTGCACAATCTTCCTAAAATCCAATTTTACTGGATTACCATTAATATCTATAAAAGAGATTTCGTATGTTTCGGGGTTATATGAAATACTCGTAGCTTTTCCTCCTGACGCCAACACCCACTTTGTGCCATCATTATAATATATCCCAGGAACAACATCATTTTTTGTCTCCGTATTATATACCATAAGACCTGCGACATGTGCCTGCATTGGGTTTGCTTTTGTAGTCATTTCTAAAGCGACTCTTGTATGAAGGATCCCCTTATTTCGACTCGCCAGCTCCAAAATGGCATTTTGATTAATCGCTGAGCTACCATTCACTGTCCCGTCGGACAGTCTTTCCTGTGCAACAACTCCCCCTAAAAGTGCAACAAAAACACCAGTTAATGCGAGGCTTTTAACATTCATAATTCCCTAATTCTAGAAATAAAGCAGTTTGGCAATCTTGTAGGTTATTCCTAAAAACATCAACCGCGCAACTCCAAAAATCACCCTCTAGTTTTAAACATTACGTCCAAAGTCTAGCCTGATGAAAATCAGATTGCTCCTATCATTTTATTAAACAAGAAATCAGAACATTCGACTATTTCCTATCCAACAGGGAATACAGTCAATAATGGACTTTTTCATAGTTAGCTGTATTTACAGCTACGGCAGATGTAATTTAACTTACATTGTCACTAAGGTAGGAAGTTACTTTATTCAAAAAAAAAAGTATCATCCATATGATACTTTTTCTTAACCCTTTTATACTTACAATTAGGGATAGTTAGAAAAATTAGGTGTTATTTATTCAAACGCTTCACGCCCCTCTATTTAGCCAAAGCCTCCTTAAGCCACTTTTTAATCGTTACTGACGATAGTATTCCATACTTCTCCATCGCCTCATCGATAAGAAGCCGTCCTTCCATAATATCGCGCACCGCTCCTTCTTTGATATGTTTGTCGTATTTCAAAACTCTAAATAATTGTATATACTATCAATATCGCACCTAAATCCTTGTAATCCTGTCAAACAAGACCTCATACCAGATCAGGTATTTTAAAAATATCGTGGACTTAGTATCTGTTTGCGCAACTGCCCTCCGAAAGTAATTCCCAAAGTCAACTCATGTGTACCATTCTGCAACCCGCTCATGCGGTTAAGCATATGGTCATAAGAATATCCTACACGAAATTTGGGATTAACATAGAACTGCACGATACCACTCAGTGAGTTTAATGAGCTCAGCTTATTTGCAGAGGCTTGATTATATTTACGGTCAAAGATCCGGGCACGGGTCCGATACCCTCCTCCTATCCAAAACTTGTCATTAAAGATAAACATTGCATTCAAATCCAACGATGTAGGCCCTTTAAAGTCTTCTTTTATCAAAATACTGGGCCGTAATAACAATCCTGGATCTAATTCAAAAAGAGCTCCTGCTATAAAGTATCCATGAACCTTGCGGTAGAGACTTTCTAAAGAGTTTTGATTAAACTGAAAATCCTCTCCGCTGTTACTTCCTGCAAAAAGATCCTGAACAGCCACCCCTGCATACCATTTACTGTTGTTATAATATACACCTAGCCGGATATCAGGCTTCCAAGTTGATATTTTTCCTGGGGGGATAACCCCATCTCCATCATCTACATATTCCAATTTATTCCCATCCAAACTATACTGTGTCACGCCTCCGGCTACGCCTAAGGATAAACGATGCTCATCGGCACGATCCAACTGTAACCTTAATGCGTAGTTGGCGTAAATACTTGTCGCACCTTGAGCGCCGAGCTGATCGCCCGTCACCTGCAGTCCCACTCCATGCCGGCGACTTTCCGGATCTAGAACCCCATCAAGAGAAATTGTCCCTGTCTTAGGTGCCCCCGTCCAGCCTGACCATTGGCTTCTTAGCCCCACCTGTCCAAACCACTCTTCTTTATATCCCGCATAAGCTGGATTAACAGAAAGAGAATTAAATATATACTGGGTGAATTGTATATTTTGTTGCGCGAATGTTTGTAAGGCAAATACCAGATTAAACCCCAGAATTGAAAGTATCTTTTTCATCTTAACCTATTTTATCCCCTTTTTATCAAAACATTTCCTTTGAACACTCTTATATCATTCCCTTTTACTGCGGTTATAATGTAGAAGTATGTCCCTTCATTCAAACCCTGTCCATCCCACTCATTCTTGTAGTTTGAGTTCTTGTAGACTTCATTCCCCCATCTATTAACAATAATCAAGTCAACACGATCGTAGGCTTCAATACCAACAATCTCAAAACGATCATTTTTACCATCCCCATTCGGTGTAAAGACATTCGGTATGAAGAGTTCGCGCGGAGCGACCGTCACATACACGCGGGCCTTCGCGGTCAAACCGTTTTCATCCGTGATCTCATACTCAAACTCATCTGTTCCAATAAACCCAGAATTTGGCGTATAGATTATTGCACCATTAACCACACGTACAGTTCCATTTGCCGGAGGCAACACCACTATAACACTGTTGGTTACGATAGCCGAAGATCCCGGAATATCATTTTCCAATACATTGATTTCCTTTTCCTTGCCAAACTCCAATGTCACATAATCATCAACTGCTTTGGGAGGTGCATTTGCAAATTTTGTAAACCAGGTTCCCGACAAAGTCTTCGATGCCCGAGTCATGATGTCTTTACGTGTATGAATTGCCTGTGCAACTACACCTCCTGGACCTGTCTCTTCATTGAATGTAGTTACATTACCGATCCAGTTTCCTCCATCGGCATCTTGCACAATCTGTGCTTCAGGGTCCACATAGGCTATTCCATTGGATGACACATTGTGTATCAACGTGTAATCCATCTTCATCCCTTTGTCGGCATAGATACTCCATATCCGATCCATACCAATGCGTTCGTCATTGAATTGTATGCCCGAAGCTAGGTAATCCGTAACCGAGACGTAAACTTTACTCTTATTCAGTGAAGGAGTCAATCGAGCTGGTGTATAGTCACGCTCTTCCTTACCCACAGGGAATACGAAACCTGACGTACGGTCACCAAAGTTTTTGATCAAGTGTCCCGACACGGAATTATTCGTAACAACCATACGCTGCGCGCCGTAACTCAAGATTTGTGCATTCACATCTAACTCAAAGTCATTGCCATTCAGGAATACATTCGCCCCATTGACACGCAAATCTATTGATTTGGACAATCGTAACGCTGCCGCTTTTTCATCCTTAGGATAGGAGGCGTCTTCGTAATCCTGTCCCGATATACTTTTCAGATGCAGCCCATTATCATTCATCAGTACGATACGTACATCGATATAGTTTCCGTTGTTGGCGTCGATATAGGTTGGCTGATCACTCCATCCCGTATAAAATGGATTTGTGCGGGGGTTATGTATATTGATTACACCAGAGCCACTGATTTTGGCTGTCGGTGCGATCCATATATTCTTAACATAAAGATCGATCTGTCCATCGATTATCCATTCGGCTTGAGGTCCAATAAATAGTGATTCCGCATATATGGCATCAAACTGCTTTTCTGCCAGAACATTCCTCCCATTATCAGAGAGGAAACTACCTTCTCCTTGTTGAGCAGAAAGCTTTACCCAAGAAAGCACCATATATAGAGAGAGAAAAAGTATTTTCTTCATGTTAATTCTTATTTTCGAGCCCTGCTACGAAGCATAGGATTACTTATTATCAGACAGTTCTTAACGGTAATCGACACCTCATTGGATGCTGTTTCACAAGCTGGCTTTTTTTCTGTAAAATCAGGAACAGTAACCCGTCGGTATTTCCAGACTCCAACTGTATTCTCTGCCATCGGTGTATACTCAACGGCATTCGCTCCCGCAATTGTTGACCAAACAGCACCATTCACAGGGGAAAGCTTTTCCCACCTATACGTGATTTTAGTTCCTGCAGGCCAATTAGGAGCACTGCCCACCTCATTAGAAGCGATTTTATTTGGAGCGACTCCTCCACACAACTCTTGGTCTCCAGATATCTTACCGCCTATAGGAGTAGCTAAAACAATCACATCAACTTCTACCTGTCCGCTTTCGCACGAACCATTGGTCTGTGACACGTAATAACGTGTTGTGCCAGGGTTTGTAGTGATTGGTGTTGGAGCGTTGTTCAAAGGCACACCTCCTAAGCTAGAATACCAAACAATCTTAAAATCGGAACCAGTCGCGGTTGCCTGCAATGGTACCGCAATCTCTCCTTGACAATAATAAATCATCTTCTTCTGAACTAGAGGGAGCCCAGGCGTAAGCAACACCGAAGCCTTTGCAGAATTATTTCCCCTATTTTCCAAAGGTTCTAGAGTAGAGGTTTCATCATTATTTTTCTTAATAGTCCAAGTCCTCCCTGAATAAGTCAAAGTACCATTTTCTTGAACCAACCTAACCTGCACTTCATTTGTATAAGAAGTATTAGCTTTTAACTTAAAAGTAAAGGCAGGTAAAGTACTTCCTGATTCAAGTGTATTAGAACTGGGAGTTGTACTTCCAGAGGTAGGAGGAGTAAACTTCGTTTGATAAACATAAGTGGTATAACCCGCATTTGGTGTATTGGGTTTGGTACCTACCAACTCCCATCCGTCTGGAACTGTAGACGACATAATCGTTGCACCTGGCGGAACAATTTCCGAGAGCTCCAAACGATTTGCGGTATAAGACCTTGGGGTATTCCCTGGGCTTCCTGTTACAGACGCACCCCCATATTGAATGCTACCGCTCCCCATATTAGCTAACGTAACCGTAAATGTATTACCCGCAGCAGGGTTCAAACAAGCTTCATCCACTGTTTTAGAAACGACCAAATCTACTCCCTCTGCAATAACTGGAATTTGAACAACCGATGTGTTGTTCTCTAAGTCCTCATCCGTAATATCGGTAGGCAAAGCTGTGGCGCTATTAACCAACACATTACCTACAGGAACTTTTAAAAGGCGTCCTTTCACAGTAATCCTTCCAATGGTCTTTGCTGCCATATTTAATGTCCCTGTAAACTCGTTGGTATTCGAAGTAGCGGGAAGAGCTGTTCCTGACAAAAAACCAGAGTGCTTAATCTCATCAATAACGAACATATCCCGTCCAACCAAATTACCCACCCCATCTGTAATACGATCTTTAAAGTCTACATTTGTCAACCTTGCATCCGTATCGTTATTTACCTCGATGGTATAAGTAACCTCGTTCGCTTTTCCTGCGGTTACAGTCCGTAAAACATCCTTATCGGCTAATTTCGAAACTCTTAGATTGCCCGGGGTCGTTACGACTAGATTTCGAATTTCATGATAGTTTACCGCCCATCCTGTAGAGGCTGCGAAACCCACCTTCAGAATATCAGGAGGCACATCTGTAGTCGTATAGCTCATTAGTTCTGTGAAGGATGTATCCCCTTCCCTCATCCAACGAAGTGTAATAAGGTATGTCCGTCCTGCCGTTGGAATTACCTCCAATTGTACCCGACGATAATAAAGTCCATCAGATGGCCTTGAAGTAGGGTACGATCCTGACGATGTTCCTGTAGACTTATTATAGTCTATATGATTTTGCCATGCATTGCTGCTAAAACTACTTGCGTCAGCATCTGCAGGAATATTACTAATAGTTCCCTTCCCAACACCAGAGATAGTAATACCTTTCAGATACGCATTCGAGGTTTTATCATTTGCCGCTGTTGTCCTTCCTCGAACTACAATAGAATTGGGAATAGAACCATTAGAACCTGTAAATTTTTGGGGAGAACTTTTATTAACAAAATTACCAAAAGCATCGAAACCGATACCTAAGTAACCATTTTTCAATCCTGGCAACGCAGGTGTCCCTTCGGCATTTCTCGCGTAACCCAAAGACCCCCCGTAACCACCTAACTTAAAATCGGCCTCCGATGTACTTCCATCGAATAAATATATAGAGAAACCATCTCCTCCTTGATTAAGCCCACTGCGACCATCTTTAGTCCTCCACATTTTATACTCAAAATCGACTAAGAGCCCTAGTGTTGAAGGAAAAGTACGATTGATATAAGCATAGCCTTTACGATCCTGATCATCCGTTGTGAGTCGCAACCATCCTGCTCCGACAGGATCACTCACTCCTGATGTCAGACGTGCATCATCCCCGATCTTGATATCTGGTCCCACCTGGCCTCTAAAGTTCTCCGTAATTGTAAACTGCGCCTGCGCTGTATTAAGTAATAGCGAAAACAGACCTATCAAAAACGGGACAAAGACCTTAACGAAACTTTTTCTATATTGAAATATATTCATCTCTTTATTACTAATTGGCTGGATCTTCTTTTACAGCAAATATAATATTCATAAAAGACCCTACTGTAATATCAGCCCCGCTTTTCACTTTATAAGTCATTACTCCATTTGCATCGATAGTTACCGTCTCAAAAACAGTCTGATCAAACCAAGTTACATAATAATGTAATTCTCCGGCTGGCAATACGGGTAATACTGGCGCTCCAGGACTACTTGGCTGAAGAGCCGTCCCTGTTGTACCAAACTGAGCGACATAACGTCCATACAGATTTAATGTTCCAGTACCATTATTAAATGCGTCTCCTGTCACCTTACCCGCGCCTGGGGCGTTAAGTTGCTCCAGAGATGTCGGAATAATAATAGATGGCATATAGAAAAATTTTGGCATTGCAGCTTTCAAAGCCTTCACGACATTATCATTTCCAACAGCCAACAGACGATCTGTTATTCCTGCATTTTTATCGGTTGCCTGCACCTTTTTCTTATCCAATCCAGATATTACAAATTGGCTTGCTGCAGTAGCAATTTCTAGCTTTTTACCTTCCTGAGTAATCGTTGTCTCCTTAAGTAACTTACCTCCTAGCTGAATATTATTCGTAGTTTTCGTCAACCCATTATCAGCCGTCACAGTATTACCCAATGCTGATTGATCTATCCAAGTTGGTTTACTATTGGTTCCTGTTACTAAGACTTGATTAGCCCCTGCATCCGCAATATCGATAGGTTTAATTGTACCGTCCAAAATTTTCTCGGAAGTAACCGCACCCGTTTTAATATTGGCCGTTACAGCTTTTAAAAGAGCTGTATTAGATTCTCCCGATAAATCTAAATCTGTTGAAGAGAGAGCCTTTCCACTTGTTACGTTTGTTACATCCACTGTCGGAGTTTTAGTCACCCATTTTCCATTCTCAAACACCAAGACATTACCTGCTACAGGGTTAGTCGCCTCTACGACTTTACCTTGTATTTTAGATATCGTTGTATTATCCGCATTTCCTGTCACATCACCTCCTAGCGCTATGCTTGCAGGATTCGCATTCACAGTATAAGTTGTGACATTTCCAGCACTCACAGTACCGACTGTTACACCACTTCCAGCAGCTACAACAGCAGTTTTTTGAACGGCTTGAATCGCGTCATCAGATACATTTACTTTATACTCGGTATTATTAGCTACGACATTTTGAGTTACAGTAGTATTAACACCATTCGTAAGTGTTACTGTTTTTTGTCCAGATTGAATAGCAGGAGTTAAATCTATTCCTACCCCCGATTTACCATTCACTGTAGTAATTAGCTTATTATCCGCAGTCAAAGAATTAGCTACGTTATCTACCAAGTCAATCTCAGCTGGGACATCATTCACTTTAGAAATAACTGTGTTTCCATTTGTATTATCTTTTTTAACTAAAGTATGCGTAGTCGTTGGAACTATTTCAGATTGATTAACCCATGTGGATTTATCACCTTTTGTCACCATGACTTGACCATTTTCACCTGGTTTGATTTCTAAGGTAACATCTTTTAATGTTGACCCACCACCGTTTCCTACGGCAATGCTTGTTGAAGTCACACCTTTTGTAGAAGTCAAGCTTTCTTCTGTCAATGTTACAGTAGATGACTTTCCATTCACTGTACTGGTCAATGAGCTTCCTTGTAATTTTAGTTCGTTAGTAGTATTTGTTGACACCAGTGCTCCTAGATCGACCGTTTGTGGCGTACCTTTAGAATTCGTATAAGTCAACACATTGGTTTTATCATTATAAACCAAGCTTGTCTCATTCAAAACCAAAGGAGTCGAAACACCCTTAGCGTCAGTATAGGTGATAGTGTTTGTCTTCTTATCGTAGGAAACGGCTCCTGTCCCCAATTCAATAGTATTTAAAACTCCTTTCTCATCTTTATAGCTAAGCGTGTTCGTTGCCTTATCATAACCAAGAACGGTCAAGGTCTCCTGTACCTTCACAAGGCCAGCGATATTCAGCACATTGCTAATACCCTTCTCATCAACATACGTAAGCGTACCTGCTGTGCTATCGACAGAAACACGGGTCAG
>JAITLW010000025.1 GCA_031277715.1 Sphingobacterium sp.
ATAATAAAGGACGTATCTGCTCTAAGTTCTCAGACGACATAGCTGGTATCATCTTGAGCAATAGAGGAACATCACCATAAATACGAACCAAATCTAGATAAGCATAGGCACGCACAAACTTCCCTTCGGCAACAATCTTATTACGCGTCTGTGGATCAATTGACTTGGCGTCCATCAGCTCGGTGTTATCGATCACAATATTGGCATCACCAACCATCTTGAAATATTCATTCCATAGTGTTTTGACCTTGTCATTATCAGGGTTTAGCTTAACAGCATCCATTTCTTCCCCCGGAACGCCATCGCCACCATGATAGCAGTTATCGGATTGAATATCATTATAGCCGAACAAATCAAATTGAAAGGTATTGTTTCTAAAGTTTTCGTACAATCCAGCAGCTTCGCGTTGTGCGTCGGTCGATGTCTTGTAAGCTGATGCCTGTTCAACTTTGTCTTGAGGTTCTCCAACCAAAGCTGCGAAACTTTCTGTATCAAGGAAACTACAGGCACTAAGACTCAACAAACTAATGCCCATACTGAATAATATATACTTCTTGCTTTTCATGACTGTTGCGGTTAAAATTCTACATTTATACCTAACACGAAGGTTTTAGCCTGCGGGTAAGTACCATAATCTATCCCTAATTCTAAGGCACTGGAACCATATGCATTTACTTCCGGATCATAGCCTGAGTATTTGGTCCAAGTCCATAGATTTTGAGCCGTAAAGTAAGGCTGTAGCTTTCGGATGCCCAACTTAGATAGTCTTCCTTTCGTACTAAAATCATAAGTGAAACTGAGATTTTTAAGTCTCAGATAGGAACCATCCTCGATATATCGATCGGAGTTCCAAATATTCTCTCTATTTCCGGGTCTTGGAACGTCCGTAACCATCCCTGGTCGCTTCCATCGATCCAATACCTCCAAAGACTGGTTTCTAAAGTCTTGCATCCCGGTCATATCCATCTTTGAAGCGTTGAAAATATGATTACCATAGGATCCCTGAAAAAATAAAGACACGCTAAAATTGGAATAGGTAAAAGTATTGGTGATACCTCCGGTAAATAAAGGCTGTGCATCGCCAAGTATCGTTCGATCCTCAGGAGTAATACGGCCGTTACCATCGAGATCCTGATAAATCACATCACCGGTTTCAGGATCAATCCCTTGTGTACGGTAGCCAAAAAAGGTTCCTAAACGACTTTTATTCTTCAAAATAATAGCAGGTTGATTATTTGAATACATCGTAGCATAATACTCCACAGGGGTGATACCGATATTTTCTGCTCTATTCTTATTGAACGAGATATTGAATTCTGAATTCCATTTAAATTTAGGCTTAACGACGTTCTTGGAATTTATAGCAATCTCCAAACCCTTATTGCTCATTTCGCCCATATTGGTCAATATATTGTAGGTGCTTCCAGCTGTCCCTGGGGGATAGAAAGTTTTTAACAGATCATTGGTGTATTTGTAATAGACATCAACTATAAAATTGAGTCGGGAATTGAAGAAACTAGCGTCTAGTCCAACATTATACTGAGTCGTTTTTTCCCATGTCAATCCTCTATATCCCTTTGAGGAAAGTCCCGTGTTCATACCTGGCGTTTGATTTTGATCTTCGGGTTTAGGTATATTGCGACTCGCCCAATAAGTTGCCATCCAATCATAATTACCAATCCCCCCTTGATTACCAGTCTTGCCCCAACCTACACGAAGTTTCAAATCATCTAGATAGTCTACTGTGGATTTCATAAATGGTTCTGCAGAAATCCTCCATGCCGCAGATGCAGAAGGGAATACCCCCCATTTATGCCCAGGGGCAAATTTGGAAGAACCATCGGTACGCATATTCGCGCTCAATAGGTATTTACCATCATAATCATACGACACACGTGCGAGATAAGAAAGTAACGACCAAGACGCCTTATTACTCCATGACTGGTCAGGATTAATGATATTCACAAGGCCTAAAGAAGGACCTAACACGTCGTATCCACCACCACCATTACCCTCATTAAAGGCCTTTTGCATGGTCGCCCCTCCTAGGATGGATAAACTATTTTTATTGAACTTAGTATCATAAGTAACTAAGTTTTCTAAAAGCCACTCAAAGTTCTTAGAAGCTGAAACAGAATACATACCATTATAAGAACGACTTTCACCATTTGCACCAGGTGCCAAATAATTCTCTCCTGTAGAGCTATCCTCATCGATACCAAAATTGACTTTATAATGTAGGCCCTTTATTATTGTAAAATCGAGATTGGTCAAACCTACGATGCGTGATGTTTTATAGGTATCATCCGAAGCTGAAGCCAAAAATGGTGAAAAGAACTGCGATCCGTATGTAAACTCATCATAGGCGCCAGGATTAAACGGATCCCACTTTTGCATGTATGGAGGTGTATTAATCACCGAAAGGATAGATCCTCCACGCATAGCAGTCTTATTGTGGGGTATTGTGCGCCCATTGGTACGCGTGTAACCAATACTAAAGCCAAGACTCAACCAATCAGTCTGTTTATTATTCACATTTGCCCTGAAATTGTAACGTTTAAAGTTAGCTTTTTCGATAATTCCCTTATCTTCCATATAGCCTCCCGAAATATAGTACTGTAGCTTTTCAGTACCATCCGTTAATGCCAACTGATGGCTTTGATTGATACCGGTACCAAAATATTCGTCGTTCCAATTGGTATATCGATTTTCATCATCAGGTATTAAGGTAGTCGTCGGCACCTGCTTTTTCAAGTCTCTCAAATATTCTTTATACTGCTCGGTATTCAAGGCATCAATGGTATTACCTATTCTAGAAACACCTGCATAACTGCTGAGGCTTAAAGAACGGACACCACCTTTTCCACGCTTCGTCGTAATGACAACGACGCCATTGGCTGCACGTGCGCCATAGATAGCTGCAGAGGAAGCATCTTTTAATACCTGCATAGACTCGATGTCATTTGGACTCAGATTAGCGATATTATTCATAGGCAATCCATCTACAACATACAAAGGCTCATTACCTGCCTGAAAGGATGATGTACCCCGCACACGAACCATAAGGCCTCCTCCTGGTTCGCCAGAAGGTTGTACAACCTGTACTCCGGCAGCCTTCCCCTGTAATGCCTGAGCAGCCTGAGTTATAGGCCGTTCATTAATATCCTCGGTCGACACTACAGCTACCGCTGTAGTCAGATCTTTCTTCCGTACGGTAGCATAACCTACTACAACGATTTCTTCCAGCTCTTTGGCCTCTTGTTGTAAGGTAATTGTTAGCTTTTCATTACTCCCTATTCGTACATTGCGACTGATAAATCCAACGTAAGTAACCCGGACGGTAGCATTAGCGGGGACATTAGCCATTTTGAAATTACCTTCAGTATTGGTGACAGTAGTGATATCTTGCCCCAATACCGTCAAAACAGCTCCTACAATAGGACGCCCCGTGGAATCGGAGACGCTTCCAGTAACTGTTCTTTTTTGTACATCGCCTTTGATCTCTTTAGGAGTGATAATGATATGCTTATTCTTAATTGTAAATGTACAATCAGTCTGCTGAAGTATGATATTCAGGACTTCAGCCAATGGCTTGTTTTTGACCGATAGATTGATTTTTTGATCTACATTGAGAGTTCCTTCGTCGAAAGCGACAGCGTGCTGACTCTGTCTCTCAATTTCATAGAGTGCGTCTCGGATACTAATATTCTTTTTGGAAATACTAATACCTGATTGCCCCAGTGCATGTCCCGTTAGGATCAAAAAGAACATACAACATACTAATAGATGTTTTTTCATAACATTAGCTGCGGTTTATAATTTAAAATAATTGGTTGCGATCTCACTGCTAAAAGGTATCTCTTTATAACAGCAAACGCATAGTAGGTTTATACTTTATGAACTAAAAAACAAAAATTGTTTTGTCCTTTATTTTAAAACGGAAGTCCTTGTTCACTTCTTTCAAGACATCCAACATGCTTTCTAAACTTTCATCAGGCGTGAATTTTAAAGTAAAAAATCGATTTTCATATTTGGAGGAATCGTAATTAAATACAACTCCATGTTTCTTTTCAATGGCATGCAATATTTCGACAAACGAAGCTTCCTGAAAAACCAGATATCGATCCTTACGTAAAGCTATACGCTCGACATTAACTTTTCGTCGTGTAATATGTCCTCCCTTAGCATCATATATAATTTGTTCATTGGGGGTAAGCAATACGGAGCTAGATTTGTCGTCCAAAATACCAACCCGTACTTTCCCTTCTTCGAGTGTAACTGTCGTTTTTGATAGATCCCGATAGCCTACCACACTAAATATGGTACCTAAAGCCTCTATTTCTATATTATTTGCTTTCACAACCAGACGTTTATTCGGATCCTTAGCGACCTTGAAGCTAGCCTCTCCATTCAACGAAATATTGCGTTCATCTCCTAGAAATTGTCTGGGGTAAGTCATCACCGACCCTGGACTAAGCCATACCAAAGTACCATCAGGCAAAGTGACCTCTTTTGCCTCGCCAAAGGCGGTGGTACATTCGATCATTGTAGAATTGAAAATATAATACTCTTTGGTGTAATGATAGGTAGCCAAAGAAAGTAATAAGGGGATCGCAATAGCGGCAGCAACCTTGCCCCAACGATAAATAAATGGGTATCTTTTCTTGTTCGATTCGAATAGGTTCAGTCTAGTATGCAGTCTCTCCAGATCACGAAGCGTAGTATCATCTACTTGTGCATCCACTTCGTTCCACAATAGCTCCATCGCTTGAGCTTTTTGCTCGCTATCCGAATCATCAACAAGCCATTGTCTGAACAAGGTATCTACCTTCTCCGAGTGCTTATCTTTAAAATAAAAGCTCGCTAACTTATAAAACTTACGCATATTCTTGGTTATCTAATACAATAGACGTACAATGTCACCCACACACGTAAGCAAAAAAAATATTTTTTATAAAATAAGTGCTTGAATAGAAGAAATGAACTCGCGAAGTTCTTTTAATGCATTGGAAATGTGCGTCTCTACGGTTCGTTTACTTAAACCTAATTCTTTGGAGATTTCCTCATTACTGAGCCGTTGGTTTCTGCTCATTTTAAAGATTATCTGTCGCTTTTCGGGCATTTTATCAACAAGACCATGAATCAAAATTTCAAGTTCTCTAGCATCCAATACCTCATTGAGTTGCCAAGAAATCTCATCGACTTTCATCTGCACTTCCTCTTGTGCATATCTTTCATAAAGGGATTTACGCCGGAAAAAGTCAAAAATTATATTTTTTGATATCTTAAACAAATAGGCTCCAAAAGATGCCACACGCGTCAAATTTTCTCGGTTGTTCCATACTCTGATAAATGCATCCTGAGCTAGATCAGAAGCGTCATCTTCATCTTTTACAAAACCTAATATGAATACTTTGATGCGAGGATAGTACAACAAGAAAAGGGCATCGAACGCTTGCCTATCACCTTCGGAAAGTCTTTTGATATATTCTAGCTCTTTGTTCATTATCCCACGATATCTAGTAGAATTTGCCGGTCTACTTACCGTTAGCGAATGTACATTATTTTAAACAAAAAAAAAGAAACCTAAATGAGAATGTATTTCAAAACATGGAACTGTAACGTATCAGACACCTATTGTAATGGAGTATCTTTCCCTTTAAAAATAGAAGAGCACTATTAATATAAACTGGCAAATCCATCCTTTTCTATCTGTTTATCGCTAGCCTTTGAAGACAATAAATGGTGTTTTTTCAATAGACGTATGGTAGGGGATTCAAATTTCCAATTCATCGGTTTGTCCAGAAAATAAAAATTTCTGCCATCGGTCGTTTTGATTTCAACAAGGTAAACGTAGTATTTATCTAACGCATTGCGAAGTCCGATACTCGAAACCAGACCGATCTGCTCTGCGTGATAGGTGATGTCATCAATCTGTAGCGTATCCCCTTCCAATATAACTTTGGATAAGTGGATGTTTTTCCGCAGACGAAAATACTCTGAGAGCCAAAGAAAAGAAACAGCGATCACACAGGTGATAACTACGCAGAGTAATAAAACAAGATCTCTATCCTCAGAAAGCATATATATGAATAGAGTGGGTACGATGACCAATAACACTATCGGTCCGAATCGGGTGCAAAAAAATGTGAAATAGGTTGGACTCAGTTTATTTGCATTCTTAGCATTCATATCGCCTACTAAATTAGCTTTTTTATTTAAAAATTATTAATAACAGCAACAAACTATTCGAAGTTCTAAAGAAGAAAACAGCATATAGGATAAGAGCGAACGCTTACAGTCCTTGATTCGTTCCCATAGTCAAGCATTCTGAGCACGAGATCTTCCGTGGAGAAACACTACGCATTCCCCATTATCGACAAAATATCTTAACAGCAGTGCATCTGATTCCATCTATTGATTATTGAAGCGGCTCAGATAATCGAAAAGTCCCTCTTCTGTATCTAGCATTAGCTTCTTACGGAGACGATAACGACTTACCTCGATAGCTTTTCCTGTGACATTCAATAGCTGCGAGATTTCCTTGTTGTTAAAGTTGAGGATCAGATAAGCACATAGTCGCAAATCATTTGCAGTAAGACTGGGGTGCTCCTTTTTTAACCTGGACAAATAATTATTATTGACCTTATCAAAATGCGAGACAAACTGCTCCCAATCCTGGTCTGAGCGTTCTGCATTTTTAATAAATTTGGACATACGTTCCATCACCAAGTAAGGATCCTCATCTCTATTTTTTAAGGCCGGCCGTAACTCTTCATTCAACGTAGACAAGAGTTTACCACGTTGCAGAAGATGCATAGTATTGAGTGAAAGCTCTTTGTTTTTATACTGTATTTCGTTGACAAGCTTTTCTTTTTCAAGTTCTCCAATAAGTTGTTGATTCGCTTTAAGTTCTAGATTATGCAGATATTGTTGATTTTTTAAGATCTGCTCATGTCTTTTATTTAAAAATCGAACCAGATAATAGAGCGCCCCCATTGTCAAAATAACATACAATGCTTTAGCAAGTATGGTCAGATACCAAGGAGGGAGAATTTCGAAACTAATAGTCTGTATAGGCGACAGCTGATCGACATTATTTTTGGCGCGCACCTGAAATTCGTATTTACCGGGAGGGAGATTAAAATAACTTCTTTTTTGCTCCGTACTCCAAGAAGACCAGTCCTTGTCCACTCCTACCAACAATGAGCTATATGTCACATGATACTCCTGTAGCCCGGGTACTGCATATACAATTTCGATGGCATTGTCATCGTAATCTATAGGATGCGAAATGGTTAAATGGTCTTGCTGCAAATTAGCTTGAATAAATCCACCGTACAACACTTTTTCAACGGCCCCGACTGATTTTACAGACGACACCAATACTCCAAACAAACCATTCCGTTTTCTAAATTGATCAAAATCAAGCTGAAATAGCCCCTCATAGCCTCCAAATAAAACCTTATTACTGGAAACAGGATTGATTTTCTCAAAGCCGGCAATCAGACGGCCAGTAAGCTCAGGAAAATAGTAAACCTTTACATTTTCCAAACTCCTATTTCCATCGAAATATACAACACCAACTTTCTTTTCATTAACAAACCAAATATTTCCATCCGAATCTTCTTCAATATACTGAACAAGCTTGTTACCAAAGATACTATGATAGAAATCAGACTTAACAAATCTATCTCTGTCTGCGCTATAGGTATAAAGTCCATCTGCTGTTGATACCACCAGCTGTCCCTGAATATGAAACACATAATTGTTCATATCGGAAGGTAGACCATCAGCGGTGTGGTAGGTCTTAGCGGATCGAAAGTTACCTCCAGAATCGAAATTAATTTTAGTGACTCCACGATAAGGGTGGGACAACCATACCATATTATGGGATGCATCATACCACAAAAAGCGAGTAGACATCTGTACCTGATCGGTTACCGGATATTCTACAGAAGATGCTACACTATGGAGTCCAAGCCAACTAAGGCCCTGATAAGTTCCAAGCAAATGGAAACCTAGTTTTTGCTTCACTTCTTCGGAAGATAACATCCAGGTGCCCTTACCTTGAACAATTTGACGTAATTGATTCCACTCAACTTCAGCCAATCCATTTTCATAAAAAACAAAAAGCTTAGAACCAATTTGTTGAAGATTCCATACCTCGCCTATCCTATCATCCAGTTTTACATACTGTTGATCTTCGTTCAACCTCAATAGACCATGTGCTGTCGCCAAATAAAGAGTACCTCCGTAATAGGATGCATCATATATTTTCGTGGGTTGTTGAGTATTGGGCACAATCATCTGTAATGGATCATCAACACCAATATAGGCTACACCGACGTCCGTACCAATCCAAATATTATTCATTACATCGGCAGTTACACTCCGAATAGCCCCCATTTTCAAACCATTGTCCTTGTTTAGTTTCTTTAAGAGGATCCCATGATCATCAATAAGAATAATCTGCCCATCCATTGTGCCTACTGCCCAAACTCCCTTTCTAAGACTCCCCACCATATTGACCTTAAGTCCTCGCAACGCACCGGATGCCAACGTTACCCCCGAAATAACTTTTCCATTTTTCAATAATCGATAACAATCTCCGTTATGGGTCAGTATCAGGTACTCCTCATTTTCCTGTCGAATCACACCACGGATTCCCTTCGTTTTCCAATCGGAATGTGTACCAAAAACTGTCCAGCCTCGCTCTGAGTACCGTAACAACCCCTTGGATATATCATGTAGAAGTAGTTCACCATTTTCATGGCTTAAAAAATCGACCTTATTATCAGGATCATAGCTTTCAAACCCCTCCTCACTATAGATAAGCACCTTTTTATTGGTCTGAAAAAACAACTTCCCTTGGAAACTATGGATCGACCATACATCTTCAAAATAACGATCCTCTTCAGGAAGGGAATTCAGCAGGGACACATACCTCAAGTTACCGTCTGGACCAATTTCAAAATAGCCTATTTCATCTTGAGCTCCAACATAAATTCGATTCAAATTCGAATCGATATGTATACTTCTAACAATCGTTTTATTAGGTGTCTGAAATAGTTTCCAAGCAGCACCATCATACACCAATAGTCCTTCGTTGTTCGCAACATAAACTCGTCCATAAGCATCCAATTCGACTTTCCAATTCTGTAATCCAGCATGGTAATCGTAACTCATAAAGGCCTTTACTTTGGGCGTCAATACCTGAGCCATAGCAATAGTGCTGATCATAAAGAACAGTGCCGCAACGCTAGATATAATTACCCTAAAAAACATCATTCAGAAACAACAACTGATAATCAA
Source organism: Sphingobacterium sp. (assembly GCA_031277715.1). GTDB lineage: Bacteria > Bacteroidota > Bacteroidia > Sphingobacteriales > Sphingobacteriaceae > Sphingobacterium. The sequence goes on from JAITLW010000025.1 coordinate 9,316, forward strand.
CACCTTACATAATACTGTAGTGCTTTTGTAGTGATTCAAATTTAATAAAATACTTATAAAATTGTAGAATATAACCAAGGTAATACATCTTTGCAGATGTTGACGTATGCAGCATATGATCCTGTGTCTTATTTGACCTGATCGTGCGCCGTAACCTGCAAAACAGATTACACAAAAATTATGTCATTAAATCAAATTACAAATCTATGAGGTCACATCACCTATCTTTATTAGTGCTCTTCCTCTGCGTTAGCCTTAATTCATGGGCTCAGCAGCGCACTTACCAAGGCACTGTCAAGGAAGCTTCTACCGGTAGACCTATTGCAGGTGCAACGGTTCAGATTGTGGGCAAGCGTCAAAGTACTTCCTCTGATCGAAATGGTCAATTTAGCATCGAAGCTAATTCTACTGATATTCTACGGCTCACATCAGTCGGATGGAAAACAGTGACCGAGACACTAGGCAATCAACAGACTCTGCTTTTTCAATTGGAACCCGATGAGACCTCTCTTGGAGAAATTGTGGTCGTCGGCTATGGTACTCAGCGAAAGTCTGATGTCACTGGATCGGTATCTACGATACAAGTCGATAAAGCAACCGCAATGGCTACAACCAATGTCAATGAAATGCTGAGGGGGCAGGCCCCAGGTGTTCAGGTCACCCTACAAAGTCCAAGACCCGGAGGCAATAGTAGTGTCCTCATACGTGGCACAAAATCTATCCAAGGTGGCAATTCGCCACTATATGTATTGGATGGCTACCCCATAGATGATATCAATCAAGTAAACCCGGAAGACATCGCATCTCTAGAAGTACTCAAAGATGCCTCTTCGCAAGCCATCTATGGAGCGAGAGCCTCAAATGGAGTGATCTTGATCACCACAAAAAAAGGAACAGCTGGTCAAAGTCGCATCAGTTACAGTGGTTATTTAACCACACAGAAGCTCTCTAAAAACTTTGATCTGTATTCTCCTCAGGAGTTTGCACAGCTACGGAGAGAAGCTTGGAGAGCAAAAAATGCGCCCACCTTCGGTTATCCTGAAGACCGCGAAATGTTTGACGATTTTGAACTAGAGGCACTCAAAAACAACACTTACGCCGATTGGGAAAAACTCGTATTACGCAATGCACTGATCCAGAATCATTCCATTGGATTTTCTGGAGGAACAGACAAAACTAAGGTGTACACCAATGCTACCTACTTCAAAAATAGAGGATTAATCATCGGTTCAGATTATGAACGGCTATCCCTACGTAACAACCTTAGCCATTCTTTGAATGATAAGTTGACATTTGAATCAAATATCTCTTTCAATATCGACAAACAAGACATTGAGTCTAGCGGGCTAAACGTCATCAGTCTTTCTCCCCTAGCAAAACCGTTTGATGAGAACGGCGAATTGGTAAAATACCCATTAGGCCCCAATAGTCTAACCATAAACCCATTATGGAACCTAAGGGAGTCTACTAATGAAAGGAAGACCAACCTTCTCAATCTCAACCTAGCGCTTAATTACCAAATTGCGCCAGGATTAAAATATAGATTAAATACGTTATTGGCTAGAGATGCCGGAGAAAAAGGAACTTACCTCACGAGACTGCATTCGGCAGGATCCAATACCAATGGCTCAGCCTCAATCGTGGACAACAAACGTCGGGAATATCTGATTGAGAATATTCTGACCTATGAAAAAACTTTCAATGACATCCATCAATTGGACCTAACGGCGGTACAAAGTGTGAATGAAATCAACTATACCACGACCAATATGACTGGCACCAATTTTCCGAATGATATTTTAGGTTATCATGGTATTTCGGATGCACTCAATAAAAACACCATTCGTACAGAGACAAAACGAAACATAGCCTCTTTTATGGGACGTGTCCGCTATGGTCTCTTGGATAAATACCTATTCAGCGCTACAGCACGATATGATGGTTCGTCTGTATTTGCAGAAAATGAAAAATGGGGCGTCTTTCCTGCGGCTTCTTTTGCCTGGAAAGCACACAACGAACCCTTCATTCAGAATATTTCAGCAATCAATGAGTTAAAAGCCAGAGTCAGCTACGGATCGGTAGGTAATCAGGCTATAGCACCTTATCAAACGTTAGGGACTGTAGGGTCAAACCCCTATATATTCGGGAACGAAATTGTAGGGGGTAATATAACAGGATCAAATCTTCCAAATCCATTTCTCACCTGGGAAACCTCTACGACATTCAACGCGGGTATTGATTTTGCACTATTGGACAATAGAATAACCGGAACTTTTGAATACTACAACACCCAAACCAAAGACTTGCTCGTTGACATTTCCTTGGCTGGAGGAACAGGATTCTCTTCTACAATTACAAATGGAGGAAAAAGCGAAAACAAGGGGATTGAATTGGCTTTGACAGGTCACCTCATCCGTAAAGAAGGCTTAAATTGGTCTATCACCACGATGTTTTCTCGCAATAGAAACAAAATACTCGAAACAGGAATATATGATATCAATGGAGAGGCAAAGGATGATATTGCCCGCTATCGATTTGTAGGACAACCTATCAATGTTATCTATGAAAAGAAATTTGATGGTATCTTCCAGTCAGAAGAGGAAATCAAAGCGTCAGCACAGGCCACCCAAAATGTAATTATGCCTGGATCTATCCGCGTAATCGACAAAAATGGAGATGGCAAGATTGATGATCAGGATAACTTCGTATTTGCTCAAGATCCCAAATGGATCGGTTCATTTTCAACGACTCTACAATACAAAAGCTTCGATCTCTATGCCGATCTATATGTTGTCCATGGAGCGACAAAACTAAATCCTTACCTCGCTCAATATGAAACAGGAGGATCGTTGCAAGGTATTCTCAATGGAATAAAAATTCCATATTGGACTCCCGAAAATCCATCTTCGGAATATCCTCGCCCATACCGTGATACCCAAAGTCACCTCTATTCGTTGGCTGTACAGGATGCCTCCTATATCAGGCTACGTACAGTGACACTAGGTTATACTCTACCCAATATGTGGAGCTCAAAACTAAAAGTAAACAACCTGAGATTTTACGTAATGGCGAATAACCTATTCACAATAACAGACTATAAATCATACAGTCCAGAAGTAAACCCAGACTCTTACCCAGATGCAAAAGCGTTTACTGCAGGACTTAAATTTGACTTTTAGCTGCTAGTGATATCAAGTTAAATAGACACAATCATATAGGCATGAATAAAAACCAATAAGATGAAAAGATTTAAATCATTATATATCGTCGGTGTGGCAGCAATAGTGCTCGCTAGCTCTTCCTGTAAGAAATACCTGACGGAAGATCCATCGACTTCCTTTTCTGCGAACTTTGTATACAATACCCCCGAAGGACTGGATATGGGTGTTGTAGCATTGTACAACCTCAATCGTTCATTCTACGAGAACGGTGAGTGGAATTTTGCTGTTCCCTTCTTATTACAAGCCAAAACAGATCTGGTACTGGGTCGCACAGGGGAAGCATCACTTTATAGTACACTCGCTTGGGGAGCCACATTAGGCGACTTCGGAACTACCCGTTACAGCCATTTCTGGAAGACGTACTACAAAATAATAGATCGAAGCAACGCCATTATAAAATATGGAGCAGCTGTACAGATGGATGAGAGCAAGAAGAATGAGCTACTGGCACAAGCAAGGTTTTTCAGAGCTCACTCCTACTTTATCCTATATAAATTATTTAATAATATTTATATAACTACAGAACCTACAACCCCTCAAAATGCAGCAAACATCATTACGGATAAGAGTAGTAAGGAAGATATTTTCAAACTGATTGAAGAAGATCTGGATTACGCACGTACGCATTTGAAATGGGAGATTTCTCAACCTGGTAGAGTAACCAAAGGCACAGCCACCCATGTACTAGCTCAAGTTGCACTTTGGAAACAGGATAACCAGAAGGCCCTAGACTTGGCTAAAGAGGTGATCGGATCAGTACAGCATGCATTATTACCAAGTACTGCAGAGGTATTCAAAGGCACGTTAAACCATAAAGAATCTCTATTTGTTATCCAGTATAAAGCACAGACATTTGGCGGTGGTGTACCCCATCGGTTTAACTTTCTTTTGTTGCCTCAATACGGAGCAACTCCGGGTGCGCAATATGACAACACCATGGGCGGACGTGGGGCAGGTTTCCTGTTATTGAATGATTACTTTAGAGATCTATTGAATCAAGATCCTATGGACGATCGTGCAAAAGGCAGTTACTACATATCTACATTTTATTTTAACAACCCAAGTACATTGCCTGCAGGCAAAAAAATAGGAGATGTAATCGATACTTATGATGAGATGAGTTCTAATGTAGCCGACCGGAATCTCTTCTATGCACGTTTAAATCCTGGATGTATCAAATTTGCGAATGAGACAGGTTTGCCCAACGAAGTAGATCAATCTAAAAATATCATGGTCTATAGAGTAGCCGAGACCTATCTAATAGCAGCAGAAGCTGCCTGGAAACTGGGACTCGATTCGGAAGGGCTCAAGTATATCAATGCCATTCGAACGCGAGCCAAAGCTGCTCCGATAACAGAACTGACATTAACATCAATTTTGGATGAGGACGCTAGAGAGTTGGGTTTTGAAGGACAACGCTGGTACACGCTGAAACGCCTAGGCGTAATGACACAACAAATGACCAAGTATGCGGGCAATTCGAGAAACGGATTGTACCAGGCCAATGCACGAACATTGTTTAAAAATCATATGGTCAATTTGCCTATTCC
>JAITLW010000170.1 GCA_031277715.1 Sphingobacterium sp.
TGATATATTCCTTCTATTGCGGTGCTGGATTATTGATTGCAACTATATTGTGGACTGTTTTTAAAACGAAAGAATATTCGCCGGAGGAATTATCTCGCTTTGAACAAGCTGCAGCTGCACCGCTGGTTGAGGAGAAGAAAGTTGGCTTTTTCTCTAGTCTTGCGCAGGATTTTAAGCATATGCCATTAACCATGCGAAAGCTTGGTTGGGTGCAGTTTCTGTCGTGGTTTGCTCTTTTTATGATGTGGGTATATACCACTCCTGCGATAGCTGAGCACATCTATTATGGTAAGGGGGGTGATCAGAAGCAGTTGTATGCGGATGCTGCGGATTGGGTAGGCGTGTTATTTGCGGTTTACAATGCGGTTTCTGCTATATATTCTTTAGTGTTGGCTAAATTGAGCAAGAGGTTCGGAAGGATCGGTACCCATAGTCTGGGATTGGCTATCGGCGGACTATCGCTTATATCTATATTTTTTATTCAGTCGGAGGTATGGGGCATTGTTCCTATGATTGGTGTAGGGATAGCTTGGGGAAGTATATTGGCCATGCCCTATGCTATACTGAGTGATAGTTTGCCTGCCCAGAAGATGGGAGTTTATATGGGATTGTTTAACTTTTTTATCACTTTTCCTCAAATTATCTGTGGTTTCTTTGGCGGACTCATCATAAAGCACTTTTTTGGCAATCAGCCTATATGGGGAATTGTACTTGCGGGGGCCTGTATGCTCACGGCAGCAATTGTAGTACAAAGGATAAAGGAAAAATAGATCTCACCGATATCGGAAATAGAATAAAAAATGCTTGAAGCTCATCGCTTCAAGCATTTTTTATTTAACGATAGACGACTTCAAGTATTATCTCTTCATCGACAGGAGGTAGACACATTTGATATTGTAGACTTTGCGTTGGGATCGTTGTCGAGGCTTACCTCACAACCCAATTTCAATTTTCTTTATTATACCGATTTGGGTGCTGCAAATTGTTATTTATATCAGGTCTTTGAATCGATATGTTTGCTCAACGAGATTTCAGTCTATAGTTAAGCAGATTTACATTATATCGCATGACTAAAAATTATGAATTACAGCCAGTAAACTAGTATCGCTGTTAAAGCAAGCGGATGAGCAAACGTTTAAAGAACTATTTGAACGTTATAACTCAGTACTGTATTCACTTGCAAAAAATATGAGTCGTGATATAAGCGAAGTTGAGGATCTAGTGCAGGATGTTTTTATATCTCTTTGGGAAAATACAGAAAAGCTATATTTAAAAGGATTTATATCTTCCTATCTTTATGCAGGGGGACGATATAAATTCTTAAATCTAGTCGCTCACAAAAAATCAGATCAGATTATGTGCTAATTTTTCAGAAGTTTATTGATGAAGCTGATTATAGCATTGAAGAGTATATGAATGAAAAGGAGCTGATCAGCCTGGTTGAGAAGGAAGTTTCAAAGCTTCCAAAAAAAATGAGAGAAGTATTTGAGTTAAGTCGAAATGCAGGCTTATCACATCGTGAAATAGCCGATAAACTAAATCTTTAAGAGAGGACGGTAAAAAGTCACATCAATCATGCTCTTAAAATATTAAGAGGCAAATTTCCACTAAGTGCAATTTTGTTTTATCCAATCTTAGTTTCTTTAATTTATTGTATTTGAGTGGGATACTTTTTTTAAAACTCTAAGCCTTTGTTAGCGGACATATCTATATACAGCCACTGTGATCTGTATTGCTAACCAAAAAAATACATGAAGGGCAAAGCTGAGAATCTAATCAATAAGTATCTTGAGGGGACTTGTACACCCCATGAGAAAGCAATTGTTGAAGCTGTTTTTTTGAATGACTACAAATGTGGTTATGCAGAAATTTCTAGTAAAGAAATTGATACTTCTACCAAGCGGATTACTAATGCAGTGGACTCGTATTTAGATCACAAAAATCGCACGAAAAGAAGATGCGTATGCGAAAGATACATATCCGAATGGGAGTTACGACAGCAGCCAATGTTATCCTTCTTTTTAGCTGCTTGTATTTTATCAATTGGCAAATGCGTATAGAGGATGAGTCCTTGGCGACAATTCCTATAGTTGACATCAGTAGTCCTAACAGTAACGGTGCGACCATTACACTTTCCAACCGAAAAACACTGTCATTGAGTGATCATCAAAAGGGTATTGTAATTGGTGATGGTAGTTTGAAATACGAAGACGGAAGTAAGGTGGAGGGAAGTTCATCACACGGATATGATAAACTAGCTGCTACTACAGCTTTAGCTTCTTCTATGAGGATTTTTCTGTTTTGTTCCGCTTTGGCCATTTCAGCCTTACCGGCCATTTCCTGTTGCCATACGTTGTAACGAGGGAGTCCGAACATTAAAATGATGACAATTAATGCTACAGCTCCTAAGATTATACCAATAGGTTTTGATGTGTTCATATATATAGATTTAGAATGTTGCAATATTAATGTAGTCCCCCAAAGAGTTCGAGTGCTTCTTCTCTTGAGGATACAAAGTGGATTCGTTTCATGCGATTGCTCTCCCGTATGAAGTCTTGCAAACTTTTGCTTTCATAAACTGTAAAATCTCCTACTATAGCGAGGTAGGCTTGGTAGGTGGAGAATTTTTGAAGGATATCACCTGCTAGTTTGGTTTTTAGATTAAAGAAGTTTGGAGTGATATTCTCTTGATATAAAATCAATTTGTCTGCATCACTATAGAGACAGTTCATCATCAGATTTAATGCATCTTCCTGATTTTGAATAAAAGTTGCTTCTCCTGTTATCTCTGCAATCTTGCCTTGTTTGGCCGGTATGTAATTGATTTCCATAGCTCGTTTTGTCTGTTGCTCTAAAAATGTGCTTATCGTAAAGATAAGCAAATGAAAGGCTATAAAAAAAGGACTATTTTTTGTGAAATAGCCCTTTTGTATTTGATTTTAAATCCGAAATGGTGCTTTATGTGTTGGACTGTTCGTTTTTATTGATAAATACAAACTTTCCGTCAAAGACATCCAACTGTATGATAGAATCGCTCGTTACGTTACCGGCCAGAATTTCCTTGGATAGCTCATTAAGGATGCGTTTCTGAATGACACGCTTCAGTGGTCGGGCACCATAGATTGGGTCGTAACCAAGCTGTGCTAGCCAGTCTAACGCGTCTTCGGTGGCAGACAAGAATATGTTTTGCTCTGCGAGCTGTTTTTGTACACGGTCAAACTGCATGCGTACAATGCTTCCGATTTCATTTCGGCTCAATGGGGTAAACATGATGATTTCATCAATTCTGTTCAAAAACTCCGGACGTATGGATTTTTGAAGAAGTTCAAACACTTCGTCTTTTGTTTTTGCAACAACTTCATCTCTGTTGGTATCCGTTAATGCCGCAAAATTCTCTTGTATCAAATGCGATCCCGTATTGGATGTCATGATAATGATGGTATTTTTAAAGTTTACGACCCTTCCTTTATTATCGGTAAGGTGACCATCATCTAATACCTGCAGCAAGATGTTGAATACATCCGGATGAGCTTTCTCTATTTCATCGAGAAGAACTACCGAGTATGGGCGGCGTCTTACAGCTTCCGTAAGCTGTCCGCCTTCATCATAACCAACATATCCTGGAGGCGCTCCTATTAACCGGGATACAGCATGGCGTTCTTGATATTCGGACATGTCGATTCTAACAAGGGCATGTTCGTCGTCAAAAAGAAATTCTGCCAACGCTTTTGCAAGCTCTGTCTTACCAACACCTGTAGTTCCCAAGAATATAAATGAGCCTATAGGTTTCTTGGCATCACTTAAGCCTGCTCTCGAACGGCGTATGGCATCAGAAATAGCTTCGATAGCTTCTTCTTGACCAGCTACCCGTTTGTGAAGCTCCTCTTCTAAATTCAGTAGTTTTTGACGCTCAGACTGCACCATTTTGTTGACAGGTATGCCGGTCCATCTAGATACGACGTCTGCGATGTCTTCCGAGGTAACTTCTTCTTTCAGCATACGGCTGCTCTGTTGTTTTTCATTGAGTTCGGCTTTTAGCTTTTCGACATTGTCCTGTGCTTCTTTGATTTTCCCGTAACGTAGTTCAGCTACTTTTCCGTAATCACCAGCCCGTTCGGCCTGGTCGGCTTCGAGTTTGTAGTCCTCAATGTTTTGTACCTCTTGGTTGACGCGGTCTACCAGCGTTTTTTCGGATTGCCAAGCTGCTTTTAATGAATCGCGTTCGCTAGATAGATTTGCGATTGTCTCTGATAGTTCAGCTACTTTCTTGTCATCATTTTCCCGTTTTATAGCTTCCCGTTCGATTTCGAGCTGCATGATACGGCGCTCCAGTTCATCAACTGCTTCTGGGACAGAATCCATCTCCAAGCGTAATTTGGAAGCGGCTTCGTCGATTAAATCAATCGCCTTGTCTGGTAGAAAGCGGTCTGTTATATAGCGTTGTGATAATTCTACAGCAGCAATGATGGATTCATCAAGTATCCGTACTTTGTGGTGTGTTTCATAACGTTCTTTAAGTCCCCTTAAGATAGAAATTGCATCCTGAGTGTCGGGTTCCTCCACCATTACTTTTTGGAAACGACGTTCGAGGGCTTTGTCTTTCTCGAAATACTTTTGGTATTCATTGAGTGTGGTTGC
>JAITLW010000198.1 GCA_031277715.1 Sphingobacterium sp.
CAGATACTTCCCGGAACAAGGGATCCTTATCAAACGCAGAAAAAAGCTGCTGTAGGTCTAAAGGGGGTAAGGATAGTTTGTCCCAACAGAAGGATAGGGAACGTCCTAGAAGGCTCTGAGCCGAAAGATGCAACCACTGGCTTACATTTTCACTTGTGGCTGTACAGGAGAGCTCTGAATCAAATATCAATAAAAAACCAAATTCTTGAATTCGGCCACAAAGATGAATAGGTTCATCTTCACAGCGCAGTGATATTTTGTTCATAACGAGACCTCCAAGAGTTAAATATAAGCTATAATATTCACTTTTCAAATTTCCGCCCTACGGAGGTGCCTGCCAGTGAATAGCCCCGCAACCCCGCTCGGTACAACTGGACTAACCGTTTGCTATCCTTTGGTTTAAGGTTCTTTTGGGTGTCTTTTTTACCTTTGTCGTTCTTTTCCTGCTTCTCCTTCATTATCTGTGTTATAAGACGTTTTATGTAAATAACTTGTTTTTTCGTTGTTAGTTCGAAATTAAGTGAAAGTCCCGTGTTTATACCTGTCTTGCAACGCGTAAAATACCCTAATTTTTCTTTGTTCCAACGCATAGTCTATCGCATTGTTCGCTATAGAAAAACAGAAAATTTATAAACGAGATAGCTATGAAAAAGATCTTATTCAGTATAACCATGCTTGTTGTTTTAGGAACAGCCGCATGTGGAAACAGAAATAATACGGATGGCGCAGATAGAAGTGAACGTATGCCGGATAATAATTACGACAGTCCGATCGATACCTCAGGCAGATCGACAAAAGACAGTATAGACAGTCTTATCCCACCCACGCCTATAATGCCTATGATGTAGTCAATTCTTTTAATTTAAATAGAAAAGCGGAGCAATTGCCATTGGGTAGCGCTCCGCTTTCTTGCGTAAACGAGTATCAAATTTAGAAAAAATGGAGAAGAGAAATAGGGTACTCTTGGTGCTGACCTTGCACGATCAACTGGATAATACGAAAGGAAAATAACAGAGTTTGGGTAAATGTGAAAAAATGTTAAAATTCAATGAACTCTTTTTCTGTTGACTTGTTCTTTAGGTAACAATTAAGCTGATAAATATGATTAAGAAACGTGTTAGAGACCTATTGGTCAATCTCAAAATGGAAGGATATGATATCCTCAAGGCCTATGTTGGAGCACGGGATTCAGAAACATACTGGCTTCCCGAAAAAGCAGATAGTTTGCAGGACTACATGCTGCATTGTAAGATCACCGGATCGGAAGAGGCACCATTGCTTTTTATAGATGATGTGTTACAGGCACAATCACCTAAAATGCGCTTTAACGGTATAGTGCGATACCGGGGAAAAAGTGTAAGCTAATAAGCAACGCAAATGTGATATTGGCACAGGGAGACGGTTAATAAACGAAATAGAGGTCGTAAGTAAAAGAGGAGCGTGTATATACGCTCCTCTTTTTGTGTGCCGACTCTGAAAGAGAAAAGCTTCTGGGATAAAGGAAATATTAGAGCTGCAGCTTTTTGAGATGAGTTTCATCGAGCAGTTGATTGGAGACGAAAAATTCCTTTATCTGCTTTTTCAGTTGCGTAGAGGGGGCTGATTCCCAGTGTTGGGTGATTTGATGGATATCCTCTTGAATATTTTTGTTGTATTTAAGTATTCCTGGTGCATGTTGCTGGATAGTGAGGCGTAAGAAGTGAATTTCAGGATCGCCATAGCGCTTTTTTAAGGCGCTATCCATGAGTTCTTTGCCCTTTTTGAAACTGTTTAGCTTACTCAAAGGAGCGCTTAGATACTTTGCCCAGAGCATATGATACGCTCCGTGATAGGCCATTTCTATGGCAGATTCACTTGTAGAACCATTTATGCGTTCTATTTCTTGCTTACAGATTGACTCCTCCTGAGTTGCCCCAAAATAGTTTTTTCGAAGTTGCTCGATATTGGACTGTACTGATATGTTGGTCGCCAAACACAGACTTAGGCCATAGTAAATGAGTGTATTCATGGTATCTTATTTTATTACTTTACAGTTTCCATTTGTACTAAGAAACACACTGTCGGCAATATAGTTCATTAGGATAGGGGGGAACGTATAAATACTGGAAAAATAATTTATGGCAACCAATGTTTTGTTAATGTGTTCAAACCCTGTAAAAGAAGCAATTGAAGTTACACATTTAATAAAAATAACTCCATGAAAAAGTACTTAAACTGGACCGTTGTAATTCTAGGGATTATAACGTTCATGTCTTTCGGACAGCAAAATCCGGAACAGGATTTTGTCAATAAAGCCGTTATGGCCAATCAATATGAAGTAGCGTTGGCGCAACAGGCAGGGCAACGATCATCTAATGAAGGAATCAAGGCCTATTCACGTATGCTGGTCGACGAACATCAGCAACTTTTGAATGAGCTGCGACAGTATGCAGAAGCTAAAGGCTGGACTATATCTACTGAGCTAGATCAAAGCCATCAGGGACAATTGGGGGTATTGGAAGGAACCGAAGCAGGACAATATGATCAGGCGTTCAAGGATGCTGCGGTAGCTTCTCACGAAAATTCGATTGCATTGTATGAGGGGGTGAATGGTGATAATACGATGACCGACGAAACGTTGAAGATATGGGCCGCGGATAAATTGCCTGCGTTAAAGTTTCATCTAACCCAGGCCCAGGAATTAAAACTGGATGATACTGCTCCTGTAAATAAAGAGACTCCCCCGATAGTAGATACGGTCAAGAATAATAAAATGTAAGGAATATGGCGACAAAAGATGAGAATAAATTGGTAGGGAATAAGATGCAGAAGACCAAAAAAGTACGCCTGAGCAGTGAAGGGAAGGTGCTGGAGGATGTAGATGCCAAACATGACGGTGATGCAGAAGCAGGAGTGGATGCTCAGGAGGAGCAACTCAATGATATGCCCAATGATCCAACGGATAGGCCGCTCGAAAAGCGGCATAAAGAAAAAGGAACCTAGGTTCCGAGTATAGCTGTTATAATGGGAAGCGTGTCGGATAATACCGGCACGCTTTTTTTTATTCTTTGTGGTTGTCTACCTGATTCGGATTAGGAGGTAGTGGATTCGTGTCTCTTTCTGGTCGCTTACCCGTGCTGTCCTCTACCTTTGTCTTCTGGTTCCGGTCTTTGTACTCTTGTTCTTTTTCCGTTGCTGTTTTGCTGTTTTTCTTGGTTTTCATGTGCTATGTTGTCAAGTGATAAATCGATTTCTAGATTGTGGCTCCTGTATTTTCAAGCCGTATTTTACGCTTGTTTAAGGTGATGTCGATGTTACCTGTATTGTGGAAACTGCTTCTGCAGTCCTTTGCGAATGAGGAAAATCCTGGATTTTATCGTGCCCTCCGGGATACCATAGAGTTCCGAGAGCTCTTTGTATTTATAACCATTAATATAGTGGTCAAACATTTCTTTGTGCTCTTTGGGGAGTTGTGTCAATGCTTGTTTTACATCTTTTAGAGCAAGGCTCTTTTCAACCGTGTTTTCGGTAAATGGCTCATGACAACCCAGGTCTTGATATTCATTTGCCTTGTGGTTTTCATAGCGGTATTTCTGCTTACTATGCCGGTAATGGTTGATGTATATATTCTTCATGATAACGAACAACCAAGAGACCACACGGGGGTTATGAAAAAACTGATCAATGTACTTTAGCGCGCGAAGCAAGGTCTCCTGTACCAGATCCTGTATGTCTTCCGGATCATTGGTAAACTTGTAAGCAAGATTCTTTAATACCGAACGGTATTCAATGAGCTGTAGGTTTAAATCTTTGTTTTCCATGTTGAAGTTGTTTTAGATGTACCAGGTCTGTTACAAAAAAGGTGCAAGAAGTGCCCGGTTTTGTGCGTTCGGGTATTCGCACAATCAAAAACGATATATATACGGCGAGGGGTGGGAAAAACACCCCCTTTTTGGATTGTATAACTTGTGGTAAGTGCTTATCTATAGGTGTTTGTGTCATTTTTTGTTCAGAAAATACGGATAGTAGCTTACAATACAGTTACATTGAACAATACGGTACGTCATTTGTTACTCCGTAAGTAGATAACAACTAATTATGTATATTCAAGCTTTTGTACTCTTCTTTCTATTTATAGTCCCTATACCTCGATCCGAAGCGCAGAACGAGCAGGTAGAGAGCAGGGTACTTCGGAATATCGTATTTATGCGGACCGAAGGACTGGGGATGGTGGAGCTATTCCATAGCCACAGTAAGGACAAAAAAATTAGAGAACTGTGCAATCGGATTAAATCGTATTATACAGCTACACAGCCTGATGCGGTAGCGCTCTGTGCAGGGAAGAATCTACAGCTAGACCAGGCCGAGTTTGAATTGCTATATGGACGGCTACAGAAAGGATTTGAAGGTTACGACGTACAAAGAGAAGGGGCTTATCTTGAAATCTGCGAAGGGCATATCAACAAAAGCATTGCTTTCTATAC
>JAITLW010000204.1 GCA_031277715.1 Sphingobacterium sp.
CGACTAATGGATTGCCTTTTTCATCCAATACGGTGCCGACGATGATTCCTTGCTGATGCTCATCGGTAAGGTTAGGTCTATTGTTGGATGCTTTACGTTTGATCGTAACGATTTTATCAGTAATGCTGTAGGACAGCTGGTGGGCATTGAGGATCTCTTGGAGCGTCTCATCTAGGCTTTTGTTTTGAATATTCAGGCTCAATGGGGCCACTCGTTTGATCAACGATTCGTCGTATACAAAATCATAGCCAGTCTGCTTTTTGATTTCCCCGAAAGTCCGTTCTAGCGAAATGCGGTCGGCACGTAGCGATACCCGCTGTGCGAGTGTGACTGCCTGCAACTGTAAAATGCCTATAAGCAAGAAAAGTACGGATAGTTTCATAATTCGGATTACTCTTCCAATCGAGGCATAGGAGTCCCTTCCCCCGTATTTTGTAATAAAAAATTTATACATTTGAATGGGATAATTAGTTAGTAAATTGTGTCTTGCAATTTTTTCTATATTCCAAATATAGAACCGGGCGTGTTACGAGCACTTCCGGTTTTTTTTGGAACTATAGTAGCGTCATGGCCCTCTTTTTTTCTTCATTTTGTTCATGTTAGGTGGTTATTTGACTAGTATAGTTTTGCCATCAAATTCAAAAGCGATGCTATTGGTCGATTCCATTGCCTTCAGTACGCTGGAAAGGCTGTTTTTTCGGGATATGCTTCCTCCGATTTTGAGATGTAAGGGTGCTGTGCTGGCATAGGCTATTTCTACATCGTACCAGCGCGCTAGTTGTCGCATGGTGGTCTGCAGATTCTGGCCTCTAAAGATAAAGTCATCATTCTTCCAGGCCATTACTGCATCTGTGTCTGCATCACGGGATAGTAACTCCTCGGCCGTCAACACAGCCTGTTTGCCTGGAGATAGGGTGACCGAACGGAGCTTGCCAGCCGAAGTGACCTTGACGGATCCCTCTAATAGTGTGGTCTTGACGTTTGGTTCGTCAGGATAGCTGTTGATGTTGAAATGGGTGCCCAATACCTGTACAACCTGTTGTTTGCTGACAACTTTAAACGGCTTGCCCGGTGCTTTTGACACCTCAAAATAAGCTTCACCATCTAACTCAACGATACGCTCATGGGGTAGAAACCGCCCTGGATACCGTAAGGTAGAAGCTGCATTAAGCCATACTTTGGTTCCATCTGGCAATGTGATTCGGTATTGCCCGCCTCGGGGGGTATTGATGGTGTTCAGTTTGGTCGCTAGGGGACTATCCGCAATAGGTGATCCGTCGGCGTATTTGACCTGATTGTCCACAATGGTGATTCCTCCTTCATTTTCCTTGAGCTCGATAAGGTGGCCATCGGCCAGGGTCAGTGTGGCCTGTGTATGACCTGGTTCTGGGTCATTGATAAAGGTGCCGGTGCTGGTCGGCTGTGTGGAGGGGGTAGGCAGTACCCAATGTGCTATCGCCCAGCCTGCCATGATAAAGACGGCTGCAGCGGCAGACCAGCGCAGGATAGGGAAACGCCTGTGGATGGCAGGGCTGTTGAGATCTTGGTCAAGCTGTATATGGCTGTGTATAGACTTGTCGATACGATGCAATACCTGTTTCTCTGAAACTGTAGCAGGAGAAATGTCTTCTGCAAAACTATTGAAGCTAGTATCAATTAGTTGTTTGAGCTCCTCTTCCGAAGAGACACCAAAATAATTGAAAAGTTCATTCGTCTCCTTAACAGATGTCTTTCCATTGATATACCTATGATATAGTGATCGGATATGGTTATTCTTTTCCAATGTTAGCTCTTATAAAATTTAGGGTCTATAATGCTATTACGTTTTGAAAAGAGAGAATCACTACAAGTCGTGATAAAATTATTTTAAAAATGTAGAACAAATTCCGCTTATTAGGATAAGGTGTTGATACTTAGTTATAAAATCTTGTATCTTTTTTGAAGCTCGGGTCATGTGGGTACTGATGGTATGGACTGAAATACCAAGTTCTAAGGCCACTTCTTTATAAGACTTGCCGTCTATCTTGCAACGGGTGTAAATCTGCCGTTGCTGCTCTGGCAGGCTCGATATGGCCTGGTCTAAGATATTTTGGGTCTCTTTTAAGAACAGCCAGTCATCAGTAGGGGTGTGCTCGTTGAGGACCAATAGTCTGATTTCGTCCTGGAGGCGCTCGTCACGGGCTATTTTGCGGTAAAAATCGTACAGTATATGTTGGGCAATACGGTACAGGTAGGACCGAAAAGACTGTTCGGGATCGATCAAAGCTCTTTTGTCCCAGATCTTTACAAATACATCCTGGGTCAATTCTTCTGCTATACCTGGTATACGTACCATTTTGAGCAATTTACGATAGATAGGGAGTTTGAAGGTGTCGTAAAAATGGATAAAGGCCTGCTGATCACCTTCCTTAAGTCGGTGTAGATATTCTAATTCGCTATCGTGCTCCAGCTGGGTCATTTATTCAACTTAATATACTAAGAAAGGCTATTTATACATATATGATATGTAGAAAGGCTAGTTCGTGAATAGGCAAATATAACATCTGCTGTAATAAAAGCAAAGGGATGCTCTAAAAGTCGGCCTGTGGGATGGTGGCCAATAAAGTGCATCCAAAGGCACTCATGGCCTTTGGATGTATTCTGTTGGGTGTCTATTTTGATCAACCTTTATAATCACCGATAAGGAGTACCGGTTTGATCGTGACTCCTGTCTCCGAATCCGCTATGGCCTGATTAATGTCCTCAAAGGCATAGGTTTTTATCAATTTGTCAAAAGGGAATTGCCCGTTTCTATACATTTCGACTAGCCGTGGGATAAACACATTGGGGACGCTGTCGCCCTCGGCAATACCGATAATCTGTAGGCCCGTCGCCACGAAATTATTCATTTCTAATTCTAGTGGACGTTTTGCAATGCCGACTATTCCCATTTTGCTATGTGAACCTAAAGCCGCGAGGGAGTTTTGTATTACCTCGGGGATACCAGTGGTGTCAAAGGCATAGTCAAACCCTTTGGGAGCAATCTCTTTGAGGCGGGCTATGACATCTTCTTTTTTGCTATTGATAGTATGTGTAGCTCCTAGTTCTTTTGCAAAAAGGAGTCGTTCTTCGTTGATGTCTATGGCTACGATTGTACCTGCCGAAACGGCTTTTGCTGCAAGTAAGCCCGCTAAACCTACGGCGCCTGTGCCAGAAATGATAATGGACGCTCCTGCGCTTACGGAGAGCGAGTTTAGTACTGCTCCTGCTCCGGTCTGTATACCACAGCCCAGTGGACCCAATAACTCAAGAGGTACGTCTTTGCGTACTTTGATAACATTGTTCTTATGCGCGATAGCGTAGGTGGCAAAAGAGGACTGTGAAAAGAAATTGTCCTGTAAGTCTTTGCCTGCCAGATGGTGACTATGGCTGCCGTCGAGGCGGCTCCCACCGAAATTAAGCGGAAAGAAGTTTTCGCAGTAGGCTGGTAGTCCTCGCTGACATTTACTACAGTCGCCACAATAGCCAAAGGTGAGTACCACATGGTCTCCTGTTTGTAGGTGATGTACATTCTTACCGACCTGCTCGACGATACCTGATCCCTCATGTCCTAAGACGACTGGGAATGTGGGAGTACCCATCAGTTGATCGCGGGCAGCCATATCGGTGTGGCAGGTGCCCGAAGCGACTATTTTGATGAGTACCTCATCGCTCTTGGGGGCGTCGAGTCGTACTTTTTCGAGATCGAAAGATCCGCCTTTTTGCTTGACAACAGCAGCTGTGATTTCCATAGTGAATGGTGTTTTAATGATGATGTAACTAATAAACAGGACACGAGGGCGAATTGTTTGTACTTGGGCTCAATAAGCTTTTGATTGTTAGCAAAAAAAGTAGACCGTTTATTATATTTGTGTTTATCTATTCAATTATAATATGGCTAAAGCAATGGACGATCCTTCTCTGATTGATAGGATGGCGGCTGGGGATCAGCAGGCTTTTGCCGATTTTTATGAATATTATTGGAGACCTGTCTATAACAGGGTGTACCGTAAAATCCAACAAGTCGAGGCGACAGAGGATATTGTGCACGACCTATTCTTGAGTATATGGAAGAATAGAAGTCGAATCCACGAGGTGCTGAATATGTCTGCTTACTTAATGAGTGGTGCGCGATACCTGACCTTCAAATACCTTGATAAGGAAAAAGGCATACGTATGGATATGGAAAATATCGAGTTGATATTGCCAGAGCCCCCACTGGAAGATCGACTACACTACCGATACATACTCGACCTGGCGCATGAAGAAATCGAAAATCTGCCCGAGAAATGCAAACTTATCTTTAAAGAGAGCCGATTCAATCACAAGACTATTGATGAAATAGCGATGGAATATGGCTTGTCTAAAAGCACTGTCGAGAACCAGATCAATAAGGCTATAAAAAGAATTCGATTGAAAACCAGTGGGTTTTATGCTTTTTTGTCTTTATACCTCTAATTTTTGTCTTTCCGCGTAGGTGCTGGGTTTAATTCGAGGCACTATATAGTAAGTAACCCATATAATACCTGATATGCCTCTTTCAGAAAAGAATAAAAATATACGAAAGGCCTATTTTGATGGATTTGAAAATCCGGAAGAATTTAAAACGCTGAGCACTTGGTTCGATTCGGTGGAGGGGGAAGTTATACCCGATTCTTTACAACAGGAGCGGAGTAGAGCAAAAATACGTAAGCGCTTACTGAAAAGTATCAAAAATGGATCTCCAAAATCTACCGTAACCTATCTAAGGCCTCTACTACGTGTCGCAATGGTTATTGGGGTCGTGGGGATTGCTGCATGGGGCTTCCATTACTACACAAACAATAGCTATAAGGAACTGGATGCTGATGCTATTGCACAGATCATGCCTGTGCAGGATTCTATCCGATTGACATTTGAAGATGGTAAAGTGGTTCTGCTTTCGCCGGACAGCGGAACTAACCGCACTATCGGCAGTTCTCAGGCTATTATAGACGGGGAGCTGATCTATAATGCTTCATCGGATGCGGTTGTCAATAATATTGTGACTACCCCCAGAGGTAATATATTTAGAATAAACCTTCCAGATGGTACCAGGGTGTGGATGAATGCCAAAAGTGAGCTTTCCTTTCCATCTCGATTTGTGGGACCTGAGCGCAATGTGCGTTTGCAGGGAGAAGCATATTTTGAAGTCGCAGAAGACGATAAGCAACCTTTTGTGGTGGCATTTGCTGATCAGAAGGTGAGGGTGCTAGGGACGCATTTTAATATAGCGGCATATGGGGATAGAGCACAGCGGACGACGTTGATGGAAGGTCGCGTACAGCTGGAGCGTGGAGCCGAAAAGATCCCTCTATTGCCTAATGAGCAGGTTATCGTCGTTGGCGATAGGCTGCAAAAGAAAACGGTAGACGCCTCGGAATATAGCGCGTGGAAGGATGGATATTTTGTATTCCATAATGCGACGCCCAACCAGATTATGGAAGAGCTCAGCCTCTGGTACGATTTGAAGATAAAGTCTGATGTAGGGGGCTCTAAAGAGCGCTTTAGTGGCAAGATAAGTCAACGAATGAACCTGGCAGAGATTCTGGAAGTACTCCAGGTGGCTGGAATTCACTTTAAAATAGGAGAGAATAAACTCAAGTATAAAGAAATCGAATTCCAGAAGTAGTCACTCTAAATTATATGTCACTCTAAATTATATATTACTAACATAACTAATTAACCTAATGAAAAAGTACACTAAAGCTCGACCAAGAGAATTGGAGTCGACAGAGCCGTTGGCGACGAGGCGGGGACAAGAATGGTATTCGCAAGGGAATTTGTTAGGGGAAATCCAAAAGGTATATCCTGCGAAAGGGAGTTGGAAAACGCGACTTTCTGTTGTTCTGCTATCGACAGCCCTACTCCAGATGCCTATGCCGATTCAGGCTCAAAAGATAACCTTGAATCTCAAAGAGGCGTCTATTAAACAGATTTTCCAACAGATGGAGAAGCAGTCCGGTTACAGCTTTTTTTATAAAGATGTGGATGTGGCCGAATTCAAAAGGAGAGGTGTATCTTTTAACAATACTGACCTCAATCAAGCATTGGAGTCGATCTTGGCTCCGTATGGTCTGGAGTGCGAAATAGTGAATAAGACGGTGGTTATTAAGAGGGCAGCCCCGGTTAATACGGGTGCGGTATATCGTACTTCGCAACATCAACAACAGACCGGTAAGGTTGTTGACGAATCGGGTAATCCTATTCTGGGAGCGGTAGTTACGGTAAAAGGGGGGAAAGCAGTGGTATCGACCACGAGTGGTGGCGCTTTTTCCATCGATGCTAAAGAAGGGGATGAACTGATTATCTCCCATATTTCTTATTTCTCTAAAACCGTTAAAGTGGGCAGTGGAAATTTGAATATTGTATTACAGGCTAATGATAACCTCATTGAGCAGGTCGTTATAACCGGCTATACCGATTATAAAAAAGGTAAAAGCGCGAGTGCTACAGCTTCGGTGCAAGCGAAAGATATTGGAGGGGTGCCTATGGGATCTTTGGACCAGGTGCTTCAAGGTAAAGTACCGGGTATGAGTGTGGTGTCGAGTTCTGGGCAACCGGGGCAGAGTGCTGCTGTAGTGATAAGGGGAATAGGGTCTATTAAGGGTACGAGTACACCGCTTTATGTGATGGATGGTGTGCCTATTGAAGCAGATTATTTTCAGACCATTAATCCAGAGGATGTCGAGTCGGTAAATGTGTTGAAGGACGCATCGGCTAAAGCACTCTATGGATCTAGAGGATCGAATGGTGTAATTGTAATTACCACAAAAAAGGGGAATAAAGGGCGTTTGAATGTGAATTATAGTTCACAATATGGATTTTCTACGTTAACACAACCAACTTTTGAGATGATGGATGCCAAAGAACGGCTTCGGTTTGAAGAAGAGGTGGGATTAGAAACGGGACGTAATATAGGGCCAGGATGGGCTCTTTCTTCAAGAAATCCTGATTATAACAAAGAATCTGCTGCGTGGCAGAAAAATGCGGATCATGTGTTAGATAGCTTGCGGAATGTGAATACGGATTGGCGAGATCTCTTTTTTCAGGACGGACGTTTTATGGAGCAACAGCTCAGCCTGAGTGGAGGGAATGAGAATGTGCAGACGTACAACTCGATGAGTTTGTGGAATGAGGATGGTCTGGTCAAAGAAACAGGAATGAATAGGTATACTCTGCGGAGTAATACAAACTTGAACTACGGCCGATTTACGGCAGGTATAAATCTAAATTTAGGGTATTCCAATTCCCGTTTTACTTACAATGCGGGGGGAACTGGCGTTGGATCGCCTATGGCCTCTGTATATTATGCCTTACCTTATGAATATCCGTATACGGCAGATGGTGTTTTTCATGCTACAGCAGCAGATCAATTTTTTTATGATACTAGGGAGGGGAGCAGGGGAATAGATGTATTGTATGGCACATCGGACAAGACAAACCAATTCAAAGCAATTTTGGGATTGAATATGGCTTATGAAATCATACCTGGGTTGAAAGTGTCTACCCGTGGCGGAATCGATTTCAGGAATTCGGAGGATCAGATTTTTATTAATCCGCTTTCTTATATCGGTCAGAATCAATCGGGCAAAAAGGGCTCTTTTGAGGAAGGATATAGAAGAAATTTTAATTTGGTGTCTACTTCTGGTTTAACTTATAATAAGACTATAGATGTCCATGATTTTGAGGTGTCAGGTTTTTTTGAATATGTACAAAGTAACTATAGGTCATTCGGTTATACGGGGTATGGACTAGACGATCGTTTGCCTGAATCGCCCAAAGCAGTAACCGTGAGTCCTACTTTTCTCCCAAGTTTAAGTGGAGGGCGTGAAGCTAAAGCGCTGTTTTCTTATATGGGAGTAGGGCGTTATACTTATGATAATAAATATACTGTGACAGGAAGCTACCGCTATGATGGAGCTTCTTTAGCATCTGTGCCTAGCAAAAATAGGTGGCATGGGTTTTATTCCTTTGGGGCAGCTTGGGATGTGAAACAAGAGGGATTCTTAAGGAATATTGATTTTGTACCGGTTTTGAGGATGCGTGCTAGTTACGGACAGACCGCTAGTCCATTGGGAGCGGATTTTAACCATATGTCTTTGTATGCCGTGAGCACATCGTATGGGGGACAATCGGCTATTAGACCTGCTAATATTGCTAATCCGGATTCGGACTGGGAGTATGTGGATGAATTTAATACCGGATTTGACCTTACGCTGTTTAAGAACAGAAGGTTGAATCTGACAGTTGATTTTTATAATAAGATCACCAAGAATATGTTCTTAGACCAGCAGCCGTCAGCGACAGCAGGTGTTGGGCAGGTGGAGATTCCGTTAAGTACGGGTAAAATGGGAAATAAAGGAATTGAATTTGTTTTGAACGGGGATGTAATCAAGCAGAAAGATATTACCTGGAATATTGGGGTAAACGGAGCTTATAATAAAAATAAGATATTGCGTGTCAATGATATTACTGACGAAATGCTAGATGGTGATACGCGTATTATCAAAGTTGGCTTGCCGTATGGGACTTATAATGCAACGCGTTGGGCAGGGGTGGATCCTGCAAATGGAGATGCATTATATTACAACCGTGATGGATCAGTTACAAATGTATATGTAGACGACCAACAGGCAGTACCATTGTCTGCTAACATGTATCCAAAGTTTACTGGAGGGATTACGAGTTCTTTCCGGTGGAAGGATGTTACCCTAAGTGCCTTGTTCTCTTTTGTATCGGGAGTACAGCGGTGGAATAATATTGATTTTTATAATGAAAATCAGGCCTATATGACAAGTAATCAGAGTAAACGGATGCTGTATGAGCGTTGGAAAAAACCAGGAGATGTGGCCATTTTACAACGGATTGATGTCCCTCGGAATTTTACGTCCAAGGATATCGAAGATGCTTCTTTTATGCGCCTCCGAAATCTACAGCTGAACTATAGTATACCTAAATCGTTACTTGGCAAAACATTCTTTAAAACGGCTAATATTTTTGTACAGGGACAAAATCTATTTACCTGGACAACATGGCGTGGACTGGATCCCGAGAACAATCGTCAGTATGGACGATTTGAATATCCGAATGCCCGAAAATACACAGCAGGTATTAATGTCAATTTTTAATGGCTGATTTTTTAAGAAAAACATGAACGTTATGAATATCAAGAATATAATTGTTTTACTAATGTTGGCAGGACCGTTATTTCAGGCATGTAATAAGCTGGATCTACCTCCTACTGATAATATAGATGCCAGCAAGGCATTCCGCAATCTAGAGGATGTAAATATGGGCATACTTGGAGCTTATGCCTCGTTGACATCGGGTTGGATTGAACCCGTGGCTATAGTGGCCGATGAAGCGATGCTCCCAACAGAGAATACGGTGTCTAATACCTCCTCTCATCGTTGGATATATGATGCCTCTTCCGGATCGGTGACGTCTCCTTTTTACGATTTATATGTGCCAGTAGGGAGAGCAAACAGGGTATTGGAAGCGATACCAAAAATTGAAGGTGCGGGAGGAAACCAAAAACTGATGGATCAGTATAAAGCTGAGCTGCTCGCATTGCGTGCTTACGGTCATTTTGAGTTGCTAAGGGGATATGCATCTTCATACGAGCCGAATGGTATGGGGATACCTTATATGAAAAAGTATGAGGTGATCTATCCCGCAAGACCAACGGTGCAGTCTAATTTTGAGGATATCCTCGCCGACCTGAAGGAGGCGAAGGAGTTGATGCCAGATGGTTTTAGTGATAATACCAGAATTGCGAAAACGACAATATCGGCTATTCAGGCAAGGGTATGTTTGTATGCCAAACGATGGGACGATGCGGTTACATTTGCCTCGGAAGTGATTGTAAAGGAGCCTTTGGCACCAAAGAATGATTTTGGGAAAATATGGAAGGATCAGAGTCAGGCAGAGTTAGTTTGGAGGTTGCCCCGTATAGTCGGCGAATCTCGTGTTGGAGCATCATTCTATCGAGAGACAGGCGAGACGGTACTATATGCACCATCTTTTAAATTGATCGAATTGTTTGGGAATACCATTCAGCGAGGTGAGGACGTTCGTTTTGCAAGCTATATCAAATATGATGCAAATCGTCCTTCTGGTAAATCTCAGTATGCTGTAGCGAAATATGTCGGAGGTAATTCGGCTTATCCAGGTTTGGCTGATGTGAAACTATTTCGAGCAGGTGAAATGTACCTGATCAGGGCGGAAGCAGAACTAGAGAAAAATAACACGACTACGGGTTTGACGGCTGCCGCAAAGGATTTGAATGACTTACGAGCTGCGCGTATCTATAATTATATAGCTCAGAACTTCGGGGACAAACAAAGCCTATTGAACGCTATTTATAACGAGCGTTTCAAGGAATTAGCGTTTGAAGGTCATCGTTTCTTCGATTTGAAGCGAAGACGCCTCCCTGTAGAGCGTACGGCACAGGATGCGATCAATACGATGGGGGCGATAAAATTGGAGCCTACAGCAGCGCAATATTGCTTCCCTATTCCGGCCCAGGAGATGAAGGTAAATAAGAATATGGAACAGAATCCGAATTACGGTGGGAAATAAAATAAGACTTATGAAGATTTTTAGATATGTATTTGTTGCAGTCGTAATATTTGCCTCTTGTAAGAAGAACAATACGCCTAACCCATTCGACCTTAATGCTCCAAAGCCGACTAAACCTGTGGAGCGCCCGGCTTCGATAAATATTGTCGGAGATACCGCTGATGTGACTACCTCAACGCAAGCAGGAGTCGTCATCATGGGTGGGGGAGCTGATGTGGACGCAGCCCTAAAGTGGATGATCGCTCGTAGTGGTGGCGGGGATGTTGTCGTGATTCGAGCGACAGGTACGGATGCTTATAACGCTTATATTAAAGGATTGGGTACAGTCAATTCGGTGGAAACATTAAAAATAGACTCGCGCAAACTCGCTGATGATGCGGGGGTAGCACATATCATCCGGAATGCGGAGATGCTCTTTATCGCAGGAGGGGATCAGGCGGATTATGTGGGGTACTGGAAAGGAACGAAAACGATGGCGGCTATTAATTATCTGCTGACAGAGAAAAAGGTGCCAGTGGGGGGGACGAGTGCTGGTGCGGCTATTTTAGGTAACTACTATTTCAGTGCGGAAAGAGGTGGTGTGGAATCGGCTGATGCATTGGTGAATCCTTATGGCCAAAGAATTAGTATAGGAAGAGATGATCTGTTGAAAGCTCCTTTTTTACAAAACGTAATCACGGATCAGCATTTTACCCAACGTGACCGGCAAGGACGATCTGCCGTGTTCTTAGGGCGTATCATGAAGGATTGGAATAAGACACCTTATGGTATTGCGGTAGATGAAAAGACTGCGGTCTGTATTGATGCGAACGGAATGGCTGAAGTGTTAGGTACTAACAGGGCTTTTTTCTTAAACACTGATGGTAGTAAGAAGGCGGAGGTATTTGAGGATGGTAAGCCTGTAACTTGGAATAATGGAGGAAAGGCCATAGAAGTGACTGCAATAGCTGGAACAGCAACAAATAATAGGTTCAATATGACCACATTTGAACCTGCTAGTACGGCAGGTTGGGAAAAATACTGGTGGTCAGTTGTAAATGGAAACTGGAGTCAGTCGGCTCGTTAAATAATAGGATCTGAGATGAAGAATATTTTTAGAATTTTTTGTTTGGTGGGGGCGGCTAGTGCGGTATTGTCCTGTACTGATCAGGCGGTGAAGACAGACGAAACGAAGTATGTAATGGTGATTCACGGTGGGGCAGGTACAATCGAAAGGCAGCATATGACACCTGAAAAGGAGGCAGCCTATACGGCTGCGCTGACGGAGGCGCTACAAAGTGGTTATGATTTATTAAAAGAAGGTAAATCGTCTATGGATGCGGTGCAGGCTGCTGTTAATGTAATGGAAAACTCGCCCCTCTTTAATGCTGGAAAAGGTGCGGTATTTACCAATGAGGGTAAGAATGAATTGGATGCCTCTATCATGGATGGTAAAACGCTAAAGGCAGGTGCGGTAGCTGGTGTCACGAATATAAAGAATCCGATCAATGCGGCTAGAGCTGTCATGGATAAGTCTGAGCACGTGATGATGGTCGGAAAGGGGGCGGAATTGTTTGCTGCATCCAATGGATGTGACACGGTGCCGGCTTCTTATTTCTTTACGCAAGAACGTTGGGATCAGTTGCAACGGACCAAACGCGAGGAAGAAACGGGGCGGGCAGCTTTTAATGACGCTGACATCCGTAAGAGCCGAATCTCTGGTGTAGCGGATGCGGACAAAAAGTTTGGAACGGTAGGAGCTGTTGCGTTGGATAAGGATGGAAATCTTGCTGCAGGAACGTCGACCGGAGGTATGACCAACAAACGATACGGTCGTGTGGGTGATTCGCCGATTATTGGAGCGGGTACGTATTGTAATAACTTGACTGCTGGTATATCCAGTACCGGCTGGGGCGAGTATTATATTCGAGAAGTTGCGGCCAATAGGGTGTCAGCACTTATTGAACTGAAGAAGCTGTCGATTGAGGATGCAGCAAAGCAAGTGATCGATGAAATCGGTAAAATGGGAGGTGATGGGGGGATCATCGGCCTAGATAAATCGGGTAAGGTGGCGATGACATTTAACACCTCTGGTATGTATCGCGGTACGGTGGATGAAAATGGTAAAATATCGGTTTATATCTATAAGTAATGGAAGGAAATTTTAATATAAAATATAGTATGATGGTTGCTTTCCTGTTGCTGACAGGATGCATCTTTGGACAGTCTAAAGGGAGTCTCTTTATTATTGGAGGAGGGGATCGTTCGGACGCTCTGGTAAATACATTGGTGAAGACCGCTAATCTTAAAGCATCCGATTACATCGTCATCCTGCCTATGGCAACGAGTATTCCGGAAGAGTCTGTGGAGTTCATCAGTGGACAGTTGTTACAGCACTGCCAGAATCCAATTGCAAGTTTCAACTTTACACGGGCAGAAGCGAATGAAAGACAATCTTGGATAGATTCGGTGCAGCACGCGCGATTGATTTATATAACAGGTGGTGACCAAAATAAGTTTATGAATGTGGTCAAAGGGACGAAGCTTTATGATGCGTTGCATAAAGCCTATGCGCAGGGAGCGACTATTTCAGGGACAAGTGCAGGAGCGGCAGTAATGTCTGCGATTATGTTTACCGGGGAAGAGAAAGCCGGAGGAAGTTTTAAGGAGGTCAAAAAAAATAATGCAGAGACGGCTCAAGGGATGGGCTATCTGACGGAGGCAATCATTGATCAGCATTTTATCATAAGGAGCCGCTATAACAGGCTGCTGAGTGTCTTGGCGGATCACCCAGACAAGATGTTGATCGGAATAGATGAAGCGACTGCGATTATTGTGAAGGGGAAAAAAGCGACTGTAGCAGGAGATAGTCAGGTGGTCGTGGTGTCGGCTCCTAAAAAATTGAAGGTGTTTGGTAAGGATAAGGTTTCTTTTGAAAACGCAGCATTCTCCCTTTTTTCAGAGGGACAGAGCTTTAATATAAGATAGGATATCACGGTTGAACTAATAATATAACTTGAATATTATGAACATGTTGAAAAGAGTATTGCCTACACTGTTGGTTGTGCTGGTCACAATGGTAGGTTGTAAAGACAAAAAATATAACTTTGACGATCTAGGAGAGCCTGTGAAAAGTTTTTTTACTGTCAAGGGAACAGAGTTTAAAATTAACGAGGCTATTGAATTTGCTAATGGTTCTGAGAGTGCAGAAAGCTATTTTTGGGATTTTGGAGACGGGACAAACTCTACGGAAAAATCACCCTTGAAAACATATACGCTCCCAGGAGTGTATACGGTTAAGTTGAAAGCTGTAGGATTGGGAGGAACGGGCAATTACTCGGTGGATCTCGCAGTTATTGATCCAGATGCGGTTATTGATACGGATAAAGAGCTCTATTTTATTGAATACGGAAGTAAATTGATACGTAAGGTGTCTTTGATCCCGGGATCTGCAGCTGAGACGGTCATTAATATGACTGGTAAAGAAGGCCATGGAATGGCGTATGATGCTGTAAACGAAAAAATATACTACTGTGATTTCCAAAACTCAGGATCCGGCAAAGTGTGGCGTATGAATGCCGATGGTAGTGGTGTGGAAGAGCTTCTCTCAGGATTAGGTGCTCCCTATGGAGTGGCTATAAATCTGGCTGATAATAAGATGTATATAGCCGATGGAACTAATGTGTCTCGAGCGAATCTGGATGGTAGTGGATATGAGAAGGAGTTTATCAAAGTAGTGGGGGGATCAATGCGGGCGATTGGTTTCAACAGCAAAACCGGATTTATCTACTATTATGATGTGAATGAAGAAAATCTACATGTAGCGAAGGCTGATGGAATAGGAGGAAGTATACTCATCGCAGGAGCTTATGGGTATGGTATGTATGTCGATGAGATCAATGAGAAGATCTATTATGATGATCGGAATGTAGGAGGGCTTATGCGGGCTGACCTGAATGGCTCAGGCATTGTGAAAATAGCGACGTTCTCTGGCAACCGAGGAGGATCCGGGATTACGGTAGATCATAGTGCTAATAAAATATACTGGGCGGAAACGAATAATGGAATCATCAAGAAGGCAAATCTAGACGGTACAGAAATCGAAACCGTGCTGTCGGGAGTCAATAATCCGAGAGGAATGTTTGTTAAATAATAAACGATCGCAGTGTGCCGGTTGTCCGACCGTACATAGCCGTTGATATAGGGATAACGAAAGCCTTTTGGTTTTTTGTTAT
>JAITLW010000226.1 GCA_031277715.1 Sphingobacterium sp.
AGGCTGATGCAGTGGTGAAAGTGATGAGTGATACAACAAAGTTCTCAACATTTATACCTTTTCCTACTGCGGCTATTTCAGAAGAAAAATTTATGGATAGAGGATATTGGAGAGGGCCAATTTGGTTAGATCAGGTTTATTTCGCGATATCAGGATTGAGACGTTATGGCTATACATCGCTTGCAGATTCGTATACAGAGCAGGTGTTTGATCGTCTCGAGGGGTTGAAAGAGGAAGGCGCAATTCACGAAAATTATGAGGCGCGTACAGGTAAGCGATTGAAGGCGCCGCATTTTAGTTGGTCTGCAGCACACCTCTTCTTATTGTATAAGGAATTTAAAACGTTGTAAAAATAAAGAAGCATCCCTAGGGATGCTTCTTTATTTTCTATGTGTCGTTATTTCTTTAATGCTTGTTCGTATCTGTTGCTTACTTCTTTCCAGTTGATGATGCTCCAGATAGCCGCTAAATAATCAGGGCGTTTGTTTTGATATTTTAGGTAATAGGCATGTTCCCAAACGTCAAGACCTAAAATAGGTGTTCCTTTTTCTTCTACCACATCCATTAATGGGTTGTCTTGGTTAGCCGTCGAACTAACGAATAGCTTGCCGTTTTTGTCAACAGAAAGCCAAGCCCAACCTGAACCGAAACGAGAAGCTCCGGCAGCATTCACTTTTTCTTTCATAGCGTCTACAGAACCGAAAGTTTCGTTGATCGCTTTTGCTAATTTATCTGAAGGTTTTGTGTTTTTCTCTGGAGTCAAGATCGTCCAAAAAAGCTCATGGTTGTAGTGACCACCACCATTATTTCTGACTGCTGCACTTTGACCTGATATTTTTGATAACAGTTGCTCAATACTTCCTTTTTCAGCTGCAGTTCCTGCAATTGCTTTGTTTAGATTGGCTGTATAGGCAGCAGCATGTTTAGAATAATGTATCTCCATAGTCTTCGCATCGATAGACTCTTCGAATGCATTGTATCCATATGGTAAAGGGGTCTGCTTAAACTGTGCGAATGTAAACTGTGCGGAAAATAATGCCGCTGCAAATAATGCTGTTTTAACTAGTTTCATGAGTTTTTAGTTTTAATTATACCCAATATTAACAATATCCATGTTAAATAGCGATTAAGATTGAAAAATCATATCACTTTTCGACAAAAATATTACATTGTCCTGTTCAACTTATCGGACTAAACAGAGATTTTTGTCCCAGTCATCGTTCTCACATGGCATGGGCGGATGAATAATAAAGTTTCTATTTTCTAATGAGTTCTACATATTTGTCCGTTGTTACGTTAGATGATCTGCATGCGCATCTGAATTTTAATCTTAAAACCAATGACTATATAGTTTTTGAGGTTAATAAGGCTAATTATCTGATGCAGAGAAATCTGTTATATAGGGCCGATTATTTTGGCGTATTGTTGGTCAAAGATGGTTTCGTCCGATATACGGAAGGCGAGTTGCAATATGTATTAAGGGCCGGAGATATTCTATTTACTAATAATTCTAGACCTTTTAGGATTGATTATATATCGGATGATTATGCCGCCTTGTATATGTTCTTCTCGGAAGAGGTTTTGAAAAGCGTAGGATTGAATTTTGTTTCCAATGATGTTTCAGCAACCCTGTTGAACGAATCTCAGGATATCATCCGAAATGAGCCGGACTTGTTTGCTCGGATGGAATTTTATATGCTGGAATTGAAGCGACTCAATACTCCTCATTTGGACGCACCGCTACTCGAAGGTATCATGTTTCATTTTTTCTCGCTTATTGTTCATGAGATTGTAGCCTTTTTAAGTAGAACTGTTTTGGTTACTCCAAAGTCACCAAGGGAAGAGGCTTTGTCATCTGAGTTTTTTCATTTATTGAAGCAGTTCTTC
Organism: Sphingobacterium sp.; assembly: GCA_031277715.1. Taxonomy (GTDB): domain Bacteria; phylum Bacteroidota; class Bacteroidia; order Sphingobacteriales; family Sphingobacteriaceae; genus Sphingobacterium. The sequence goes on from JAITLW010000226.1 coordinate 1,888, forward strand.
AAGCAACAGCATGATATACAGTTTTATGCGGACCAGCTTTTTGTGAGCCGCAAATATTTGGGCCGTGTTGTCAAAAAGACGATGCTGAGAACCCCTAAGGAAATTATCAGTCAGATGCTCATCTTGGAGTCTAAGTTACTTTTAAGAACCTCAAAATTGTCTATTCAAGAGGTTGCATATGCGTTAGGATTTGCGGATCAGGCTGCATTTAGTAAGTTTTTTAAAAAGCATACCGATTTCTCTCCAACTTTCTATAAGTCCCGGGGAGTGGTATAGTCTTTTTTCCTAATTATAGCTACGAGTAATTGTCATAGTACTGTCTTGGCGGTTATTTGGAGATGTTATGAAGCGACCTTTGGACAAATATTGGCGCTTAAGCACCATTTTATACTCGCTCTTTTTATACGATTTTTGTCCGGAAAAATAAAAAAGGGTATATATTATGCGTCAAAAATTCGTGTCACAATCATTCAAATTATGGTTACTTTCATTTGTTCTGCTGGCTAGCTGTGGGCAAAATGAAAAGGGCGGAGACTTTAATAACGGGCCAATGGAGGTCCCGATTTCGACAATTACGAAATCAAATGTTGAATTAAAAAAAGAATATGCGGCTAGTTTGGAAGGAATTTCCAACGTAGAGATCCGCCCACAGGTTTCGGGTTATCTTACCAAAATATATGTGGAGGAAGGAGCTTACGTGCGTCAAGGACAGGTTCTTTTTAAAATTGAGGATCGGATTTATCAAGAGCAATTGCGCAATGCACAAGCTGTGCTGATGAGTGCGCAGGCAAATTTGGTAAATGTAAAAATTGACCTAGATCGCAAAAAGGAACTCGTCAAAAGCAATATTGTGTCCGATTTGCAAGTAAAGGAAGCGGAAGCAGCCTATCAAGCAGCTTTGGGGACAGTTGGTCAGGCAAAATCGGCAATAGAATCTGCACGAATCAATGTTGATTTTTCGACGATAAAGGCTCCATTAAATGGTTTCGTAGGTCGGTTTAACTACCGTCTAGGAAGTTTGTTGGCTCCTACAAATCCTGAGGCAATAACGGTGTTGTCGGACAATCGCCAGATATTCGCGTATTTCAGTATGGGCGAAAATGAGTTTATCCGTTTCCAACGCCAGTATGCCGGAGATACAATGGACGAAAAGTTAAAGAAAGTGGACGATGTTGCCTTGAAGTTATCTGACGGAGAAGGATATGAACATACTGGACGTATTGATGCGGTCGAAGGACAATTCAACAAAGGAACTGGAGCAATCACGCTACGGGCTCGTTTTGACAATCCCAAAGCATTCTTAAGGAGTGGTAATACAGGTAAGATTATTCTTAAAGAACAGCTTACTGATGCGGTATTGGTTCCGATCGCTTCAACTAAATCAATTCAGGAAAAACTGTTTGTCTTCGTCGTGGATAAAGAAGGTAAGGCACAACAGACACCTATCACGGCTGTTGGTAAAGTAGGACAGGATTTTATTGTTTCTGATGGTGTAGAGGTTGGCGACAAGTACGTGGTCAGAGGATTTGATAGGTTACAGAGTGGTACTGCTGTAGTTGCTAAAAGCGAAAAGGGCCAAGAACAGAAATAACTAATACGTTATCACTTTCATTTTTTATTTATGCTAAAGAAGATTATAAAAAAGCCAGTTTTGGCTACTGTTATATCTATTTTGTTGGTGATTCTGGGAGTAGTTGGTATGATCAGTCTACCTATTACGAAATTCCCGGATATTGCACCTCCAACTGTCACGGTAATGGCTGTGTATCCGGGAGCGAATGCGGTGACTATCGCTCGTTCGGTGGCACCGCCATTGGAGAATGCCATCAACGGGGTGGAAAATATGGATTACATTACATCGACCGCGAGTAACGACGGTACGTTGACTATTACTGTAATTTTCAAGTTAGGAACGGATCCCGATCAGGCGGCTATTAACGTTCAAAATAGGGTAGCGCAGGTCACGAATCAGCTTCCTGCAGAGGTTATCCAGGCCGGCATTACAACCTTGAAACGGCAGAATAGTATGATCGCAATGATCAATCTGACCTCTACGGATGGAAAGATGTCTGACTTGTTCTTGGAAAACTATGCCAAAATAAATATTCTCCCAGAAATCAAAAGGATTAAAGGTGTGGGGGATGCAATGGCATACGGAAATAAGGACTACGCAATGCGGGTTTGGTTGGATCCGGTAAAGCTGAATGCTTATGGTCTGACTCCAAATGATATCTCACGTGCTATTCAGTCTCAGAACTTGGAGGCCGCACCAGGGCGATTTGGAGAATTGACCGATGAAGCTAAGGAATATATACTTCGGTACAAAGGAAAGTTTACAGAACCGGAGGAGTATGAAGGTATCGTCGTACGGGCAAATGCCGATGGGTCGGTGTTACGATTGAAAGATGTTGCTAAGGTCGAGTTTGGAGCATATAGTTATAATGTGTCGTCCCGTTATAATAAAAAGGATGCGGTGACTATGGCTATTTTCCAAATGACAGGATCAAACGCAAATGAGGTACAGATCGCTATGCAGCAACGTATGGATGAATTGGCTAAATCATTCCCTGAAGGGATGGAGTATACGATTCCTTATGCGACCAAAGAATCGTTGGACCAGTCGATAAGTCAGGTAATATGGACATTGATAGAAGCGTTTATCCTGGTATTTATCGTTGTTTATATATTTTTGCAGGATTTCAGGTCGACGTTGATTCCAGCTATAGCTGTACCTGTATCTATTGTCGGTACGTTTTTCTTTATGAGTCTATTTGGGTTTTCTATCAATATATTGACTCTATTTGCGTTGGTGCTTGCTATCGGTATTGTGGTGGATGATGCTATTGTGGTGGTAGAAGCAGTGCATGCGAAGATGGAACACAAAAAACTGAGTTCTAGGGCAGCGACGGTATCGGCTATGGGGGATATCTCAGGAGCGATAGTTTCGATTACCTTGGTGATGTCGGCTGTATTTATCCCTGTTGCCTTTATGGAGGGATCTACAGGCTTGTTCTATCAACAGTTTGCGTTGACATTAGCGATTGCTATTCTTATTTCAGCGGTCAATGCTCTTACGTTAAGTCCTGCATTGTGTGCGCTATTCCTACGTTCGGAGCATGGTTCGAGTGGTACGGCTAAGTTAGGATTCAAACAACGGTTCTTCCACGGCTTTAATGCTTCTTTTAATAAGATGACGAATCGCTATGGAAGGTCTATCCTCTTTATGTTGAAACACAAATGGATTGCATTTTCGTTGATGCTTGTCTTTGGAGGTGCTTTCGTATGGATGTCTATGACTACGCCAAAAGGCTTTATACCGGATGAAGACCAAAGTTTTGTGATTGTTACGGCCAACTTAAGTCCGGGTACATCTAAATCCAATACGGCAACAGTCATGTCAGATACAGAGGATGTCTTGTTGAAGCACCCTGCTGTACTGGAAGTGATGACGGTGGAGGGATTGAGTTTATTTACAGGAGCAATGTCATCATCTGCCGGTAGTTTGTTCGTCAAGTTGAAGCCTCAGGCCGCACGTGATGGTATTGATCAGGTAATTGGGGAGCTACAAGGAACATTGTCTACGGATGACCGGGCGAACTTTTTAGTGTTGAACGTGCCAACTGTGGATGGATTCGGTAATACCAGTGGAATGGAGCTGGTACTGCAGGATCGTACGAATGGAGAGTTAGAGCAACTTGGTAACGTCTCTTATGGAATGATGGGAGCGCTTATGCAACGTCCTGAAGTTGCCTTTGCTTTTACAACATTCGACGTATCTTATCCACAGTTTGAAGTTCTTGTTGATGAAGTGAAATCTGCACAATTTGGCGTTAGCGTTGCTGATGTAATGGGGGTTATGCAGGGGTATTTCGGAAGTATACAGTCTTCTGACTTTAATCGCTTTGGTAAATATTACCGGGTGTTGGTGCAGTCGACTCCTGAGACCAGAAACGACCAGCAAGCGCTTAACGGATTGTTCGTTCGAAATGCTAACAATGAAATGGTACCTATAAATACACTAGTAACTCTACAGTCTACTACAGGTGCTGAGGTGGTCGAACGCTTTAATCTATTTAATGCGTCTAATCTAACGGTGGTTCCTGCTCCAGGTTACAGTACGGGACAGGCTATGCAAGCTGTAGAAGAGGTAAGTGAGCAGGTGTTACCTCCGGGATATACCTATGATTTCAAAGGGATGAGCCGTGAGGAGAGTCAGGCGACTTCGCAAACGACAATGATATTTATTCTTTGTATTGTCTTTGTTTACTTCTTGTTGTCTGCACAGTATGAGAGCTATATGTTGCCATTTGCAGTGCTTTTGAGTATTCCTGTGGGACTGTCTGGCGTGTTCTTTGGTATTGGCCTTGGAGGATTGTCCAACAATATATATGTGCAAATTGCTATGGTCATGCTTATTGGTCTCTTGGCAAAGAATGGTATTTTGATTGTCGAATTTGCGATACAGCGCAGACAGGCTGGAAAGAGCCTGGTAGCATCGGCTGTCGAAGGAGCAAAAGCCCGATTGCGCCCGATTCTGATGACATCGTTGGCATTTATTGCGGGTCTGACACCTCTTCTGTTTGTTGTCGGTCCATCTGCAATGGGTAACCACTCTATTGGTTATGCAGCGATATTCGGAATGGTGGTAGGAACAATATTGGGACTTTTTATTACCCCTATTCTTTTTGTACTGTTTCAGTATTTGCAGGAAAAAATGCAGGGTAAAGAGCTTACAGAGGCTGATTGGGAACGCTAATCAAATGGGGTTATGCATATAGGAATTACAAAAATGAAACAAAATATTATACTTAAAGCTATCCCAATGGCATTATTAGCTGGATTGGGGGCTTGTACAGTACAGAAGTATCAGCGGTCTGAAAATCTGCCGGTTGCAGCGAGTTATCGCGATGTATTTGATGGTATCGGTACAGACTCGGCAGAAAATATCGCTAATCTGGATTATCATAGTTTTTTTAGGGACCCGCTGTTGATTCAGCTTATAGATAGTAGTTTAGCTAAGAATAACAATTTGCAGGTCGCTATCAAGCAGATTGAGATAGCCTCATTGGGATATAAGCAATCTAAATGGGCGAATGTACCGGTAGTGCAGGCTACTGTCGTCGGAGCAGGTATAAATAGACCTTCTGATAATAGTTTAAATGGACAGATGGCACAGCAGGGGATGGGTAAAAGCTATACCCCGGATTATAATGCCGCTGTGTTGGGTGTTTCTTGGGAGGCCGATATATGGGGAAAAATAAAGGCACAGAAGCAAGAAGCATTGGTTGATTATTTAAAAACGGAAGAAGCAGTACGGGCTGTCAAATCTGGATTGGTCAGCGAAGTAGCACAAGGTTATTATAATCTTCTGATGTTGGACAAACAACGGGAAGTGAGTCAGCAGAATTTGCTATTGATGGATAGTACACTCGCCATTCTCCAAAAGCAAATGGAATTAGGGTTGACGAATGCTCTGGCTGTTCAACAGCAAGAAATGACGCGCGATCAGTTAGATCATCAGTTGCGGGATATTGAGAGTGCTGTCCATACGCAAGAAAATGCATTACAGCTGCTCTGTGGACGCGTCCCCGCCGCAATAGTGCGGAGCAAAGGACTTGACGAGATCTTAGTACCTAAGGAAATGGAAACGGGGGTACCGGTTCAGCTTTTTGGAAATAGACCCGATGTGCGCAGCAGTGAATTGGAAATCCGGAAACTACAGTTGGCAACAC
>JAITLW010000249.1 GCA_031277715.1 Sphingobacterium sp.
TACTCGATTATTTTTTTAAACTCTTTCTACGTTTTTTCTCTTTGATAATCAAACTCAACTCACGTCCAGTCTGTCCTGCCGCGGAGCTATTCTCTTGTGCTCTACGAAAAAGGTAAGGCATTACAGATTTTACAGGGCCGTATGGCATATACTTCGCCACGTTGTAATTTGCTGCGCCAAGATTGAACGAAAGATTGTCTGACATTCCTAATAGTTGAGCAAAGAATACATGTGGATGGTTGTGGCTTATATTGCGCTTGTCCATCTCACTAGCCAATAACATACTGCTCGCGTCATTGTGCGTACCCGCCATTAATCCAATTCGCTCGACATTATCCATACAGAACATTATCGCATTGTTGTAGTCGGTATCACTCGATTCTTTAGTAGGCTGTATAGGAGATGGGTATCCTTTTTCAGTTGCACGCTCACGTTCGATTTCCATATAAGCACCACGCACAATCTTTGCACCAAGATAGAAGTTCTGAACTTCAGCATAAGCGAAGTCGGCTTTCAAGGAAGCAAGCTTATCGTGTCTGTACAATTGATAGGTATTATATACGATAGGTTTTTGCTTGTTGTATTTTTCCATCATCTCCCGTGCGATATCGTCTATCGTATCTTGTATCCAAGAGTGCTCGGCATCGATCAATACTCGGATATCAGCATCGTAACAGGCTTTACAAATACGGTCGCAACGGTCCATAAGACGCGCAAACTCTTCTTTTTCCTCAGCTGTCAATTGTTGCTTGGCATCTACTTTTGCCAATAAATCGAAACGTCCAACTCCGGTCGGCTTGAATACACAGAAGGAGATAAGTTTATTCGTTCTGGCAAATGCTACAGTAGACAATACTTCATTGCAACAAGCGTCAAAACTTTCTTCAGACTCTTCGCCCTCTACAGAATAATCTAATATGGTGGTCACATTTCCTTTACCCAACTCTTCAATAGCCTTGCTACATCCCTGAATAGTCTCGCCACCACAAAACTGCTTGTAAATGGTGTTACGGATTATCCCCTGAATCGGAAGACCTATATTTAAAGAAAAGTTCGTTATTGGAGTACCTATCTTAATCAGCGCATTGGATGCAACCATTTTGAATAACCAATAGGCTCTCCCCAGGTCTTTGTCAGACTTATTGCGGAACGCTATCTCGGTGTTATCAAAGTTTAATGTCGAAGAACTTTCTGGTGCTGTCATTTTGTATTAATTTTTCGGGACAAAAGTAAGTAATTAATGATTACTTTTCTGGGAAAAAGATTATTTTACGCAAGATTAACTTACTTTTGTATATGCAAACATTCACACTAGAAGGAGAGTTTATTCCGATGATACAATTATTAAAAGCACTCAATTGGGTCGAACATGGCGGTATGGCACAACGGGTGGTAGAAGATGGACTCGTAATGTACAATGGCGCTGTGGATTTGAGAAAAAGACTGAAAGTCCGAAAGGGAGATACGGTAGAGTTTGATGGACAAAAGGTCAAAATCGTATAAAATACGTATATTTACTTCCTCATTTAAAAAACATGCAAACAATCAATAGTTTAGGGTATAATGTCTATTTTGACGATTCATTAAAGTCATTAGAGGCATTTATTGCCGAAAGGACGTACTCACAGATTCTTGTCTTTGTAGACAGGAATACCAACGACCACTGCCTACCTGTATTGCAGGCGGCACTTCCGAATCTAGTGGACTATGATATCATAGAAGTAGACCCAGGAGAGGAGAATAAGAACATTGATTTTTGTATCGGTGTCTGGAAAACAATGCTTGACTTTGGAGCAGACAGAAAGGCATTGATGATAAACCTCGGCGGAGGAGTGGTGACGGATATGGGCGGATTTGCAGCATCGACCTATAAGAGGGGAATCGATTTTGTGCAGATCCCGACAACGTTACTATCGCAGGTAGATGCATCTGTAGGGGGCAAAACAGGGATAGATCTAGATAATGTAAAAAATATTATCGGCACCTTCACCCAACCTCAGGCAGTCTTTATCAGCTCCGCGTTTTTGGACACACTGGACCAAAGGCAATTGACTTCTGGATTTGCCGAAATCATAAAACACGGCTTGATTCAGGACAAAGACCTATACGATACCTGTAAGCAAATCGATGCGACAAAGGTAAGTACAGAGATTGTATATCGCTCGGTAGAGATAAAGAACAAGGTAATCGTAAGTGACCCAACAGAACAGGGCCTGCGCAAAATATTGAACTTTGGGCATACGATCGGGCATGCTATCGAAGGGTATTCCTTATTACACGATGCGAACCCATTACTGCATGGAGAAGCCATAGCTATAGGAATGATTTGTGAAGCATGGCTATCGCACAAGCATACGGGGCTTGCTGAAGCGGAACTACAGGATATAACGACTGCGTTTCTATCCCGATACGAGCGCTACAGATATACGCCAAATCAGTATGACGAGTTTCTGGAGTTAATGAAAAATGACAAAAAGAATGAGGATGGTAAAATCGGCTTTGCTCTTCTAGAACGCATAGGAAGCGCGGTATATAATATTTATGTATCGGAAGAAGATATCAAGGAAGCACTGGATTACTACCTGAAAGCGAGCAACTAAACGGTGAACAAAAAGAAGACCATAACGGTAGCTTTAGCTATTATAACTAACGACCAAAATGATATTTTGGTCGTTAGAAAAAAAAATGGTCTATACTTTGCCTTACCTGGAGGAAAAATTGAAACAACGGAGACGGCTAATGAAGCGTTGATACGTGAGCTCAACGAGGAACTAAACCTGTCTTTTGATGTCGCTGATTTTACTTTCTTGGGAAACCACACGACCACAGCAGCAAATGAAGTGGACACGATGGTAGAAGGCCATATATTCCTACTAAACAAGAACCTAACGCTATCCGTATCAGGCCATGCGGAGATAGAGGAGGTGCTATGGCTATCCAAAGCAAACCATATGAACTACCGCCTTGCGCACTTGTTTACAGAGTTTGCACTTTCTAAATGGCTTAGCGAAACACTCTAATCTTAATGCTCTAAAGGACTATTTACCAAGTCTACAGCTTCTTCTAAAATCTGCTTTCTTTTCTCATTGCTAATCTCTATCATCTGGAGAAATTTAGGATTCCGAACGACATCTTTGACCAAAACGCATTGCGCTTTCAATAACCGGGCTTTGTCCTGCGCTCCTAAAGAAGTCAAACAGGTGATGGGATACTGTCCATTGTTATCGACACGTGCTTTCAAACTGGCCTCCCTTGGATAATCCCAAGCTAACAGGTTCATCTTATGGTATTCGCCAAATTTGATAGAGTCTGTCGTGAGATAAGCGTTTGTAACGAGCCATCCGGCTGACACTTTTAAGGTCTTATCAAAAAAGGTATATTTTATATCTGATATATCGACAACTCGAGACATGAAGTACATCGGCGTAGTAACGGATATCTTGGCATCGACATCATTTCTAAATTTGCACTCGATGGCAAGTAGCTCCTGTCCTTTGGTAGCTACAACGTCTATCTCATGGGTCACAGCATGGCCCTGTATAATCTGTCCTGTGACGGCCTGATACCCGTCTTCCTGAAACATACGAGCTACCCATTTTTCAAAATAGAACCCCTCAGGGCCCAAATCCCGTAATGCTTTTTTGAGGCTATATCTGGCGGCGTAGGTATCCCGACATGATTTAAGGTATTCGAACGCGAGTTCATACAGTTCCCGTGTAGAAATACCATCGT
>JAITLW010000256.1 GCA_031277715.1 Sphingobacterium sp.
AGGAGCTTACGATGGAGATCCTAAAACCTTTTCTACGTTAACCTCCATCTCTATTTTAGGACTTATTGGTGGAGCAGACCAAACCATTCGATGGGACCAAGCCATACCCGCGGGGACAACCGTTTATGTCAAAATGGGAGTAGGCAAAGGACTACTTGGCTTGGCCAGTACTGTATCTCTTCAACCGAAAAATGGAAATAATAATGTAGGTAGCAGTATGACAATCTCAAGTGGCCTTATTGATCTTCTTGTGGGAGATAATGAAATTATCTATTCATTTACGCCAACGTCGACAATAAACGGAGTTACGCTATCAATGTCTGGGCTACTATCCCTTGGCTTGACAATGAAATTATACGATGCTTGGTATGAGGTGCCAACAACAACTTGTCCACCTAACGATGTTATCGATGTTCTTTCTGGTTCCGCAGAAATCCTTAAAGGTGTTCTTAACGCAGCATCCGTGACTGTTAACGTACAAAACCCATATAATGCTATCGATAACGATGAAACGACCTATGCCGTGATGAACTCAGGAGTTGGTGTATTAGCCTACGCCAAGTTAGATGTACTTTTCAGCTCTATAAGTCAGCCAGGAGACTCAGTATTTATCAAAGTCCAGAGCGGTGTGGAAGTATTAAATCTTATAGGTGGCTTCGTCATACAGCGTTACTTGGGGGCGACACCTGTAGGCCCACCATTAGACTTTGGAGGCACTGTATTAACTCTTTTGAAGGGCTCAAACGGTGAAAATATAATCTTTACAGTAACCACCGAACCTTATGATCGCATTTCAATAAGATATGGGGGAACCGCTAATGTATTAGGACAGCTACTTATATACAACATAAAACGGAAACCATATTTATACACCTATCCAGACGCAAATTCAAAAATTACTATTTGCGAGGGCGAACAGTTGAATATCGGATTAAACCGTGCCTGCCTTAGTTATGAATGGTATGAGCAAAATACTGGAGGCTCTCCTATACATACCAGTACTTATAGGCCAGGGATGGAGAATAACTCACCATTTATCACAACTAATACGGGCAAAAGAACCTACTATATAGAACATAAACGGAACGGATGTCATTTCGGTCCACCGGGCAGAACACCACTCACAGTGAATGTTACTCCAAATCCTGGAAAGCCACACGTAACCATAACAAATGTTATCAACTAAAATATTATCAAACTAAAAAACACCCCCTATGAGAACAACAATGAAAATAATCAAAACAGGGCTACTAGCTTTGTTTTTATCAACAATGGCTTTTGGCCAGGAAACTAAAACCCCTCTTCCCGGCCCGATCAGCCCTTTGGGACCTCAAAACACTACAACAGCTGGTACAACCTCCAGAGGAAACCTCTTTGATCCCGTTATTAGTAACTTTGACGATGAGCTGGGTAAAGCAATTTTATTTTTTAACCCTAGTCAGGCAAACTCCATCACTTTAAAGGCCAGCAAAATCGAAGACGAGTCAAAAGACAGAAAACTCGAATTCACAAAATACATATGGTCAGAGAGCACAGATGGAACGACTTATACAGAGATCACAGCTCAAACCACCGCTACGTTAAATCAATCCGGATTGACACCTGGATATCACTATTACAAAGTCAAGGGAATCATTAATCCAGATGGTGCTGATGAATCTTTGCTATGTCAAGCAAAAGAAGAGACTTTTGTCGTTTTTGTACTCCCCCCATTATCCGTTACCGCGAATCGGGCAGATAACGGAACAGGCTTTCTACAATACTGTGAGTCCGATGCTGCTACGCAAACAAATGTCGTTCTAAAAGCTAATGCGGCTTATACAAGCTACCTAGGCACTCCAGCCTTAGCAGATTTCCAGCTGAAATATAACTGGTACGCCGTCAAAGCAGGGGCAGATGGCACTTTTCCCACAGAACCTACACTAGAAAATATAGGTAGCCTAACTCCTGTTGCAACAAATCTGGTGACTAGCAACAGCAACAACTTGACGCCCTCTATCGCAGAAGTTGGAAAGTATAAATTCTTTGTAGAAGTAGAATATACCATAAAAGATCGTACATATGACGGAGCTGAGACAGCCAATGCACGTAAACGTACTTACGCGCTTTACCGTGGATGGGTCGGAGGTACTAATCAAGCAACAGCTACTGAAGTATTTGTCACCCCTGCTCCAGGAAAACCACATATCACGATTCAAAGTGTGACAGACTAATAACACTATAATACGCAACATATGCATCGTCTGTCCTTAACCCTAAGCATTTTGGTGCTGCTATTATTAGCGGCACCTAGATTCCTTATGGCACAACAAGGACAGACCTTGCGTATTATCAAAGGTAAAAAGGTGACCCTACGTGCAGATGCCAACCATGCGGTCTCCTTCATCTGGTTCAAAAATGGTGAACCTATAAATGGCTCGCATGACCAGCGTATCATCGTGACCGACGCCGCTGTATATACTGTTATTGCCCTTGGTGAAGACTGCAACTCCGATGTCTCCGATCCGGTTGAAATTATCTTTGACCCTACAGAGGAAGAAAAGCTAGTTGACATCGAGATCCGTAATCTTCCTGACAAGACAACTATATGGAAGGACCAATCCTTCAACCAACAGCTACTGGTACTTAACAACAGCGACAACACCGCCAATGAGCTAATTGTCGAATTTGAAATCCCAAAGCAGCTAGCCTATGTGGATGCCATCTCTGCCCCCGGTACCTCTATTTCTTTCGACAACCAAAGTGGCCGGTTAGTTTGGAAAATCGATGAGCTCAAAGCTCACGCGGCTCTTAGCCAATGGATACAGCTAAAAGGCGTGCAGACAGGTGAAGCCGTGACTATAACTAAGGTAAGTGCCAAGCAAAAGGAAAGCAACCTCAACAACAACCGATCACAAGCAACCATAAAAATAGTCAATTTCTTTATCCCCAATGTTTTCACACCGAATGGTGACGGCAAAAATGACACCTTCGAGATTATAGGTCTTGAATTATTCAAAACAGCTGAATTACGCGTTTTTAACCGATCCGGGTTTGAAGTATATCATGCTGAAAATTACCACAATAACTGGAATGGGCAGGGATTGAATGATGGGACCTATTTCTATTACCTCAAATTCGAAGATGAAACCGGTCAGACTCACATTAATAAAGGATACGTAACTATACTTCGCAGTCAATACTACTAACCTTTAAGGATCATACCGATATCACATAATCAGTACAGCCTCTTAACTAAGCAAATACTGTCGTAAAAAAATCTTTATCTTACCATCCACTTAACAGCATCTGTCCAATCGGATACACCGTGCTTATTGCGGGCACGAACTTTAAAATAGATATGTTGCCCGGCTGTAAAACCTTTTATATAGTTTTTAAATGAACGGGTCGTATACTGAATTTCTCCCCAAACCAAAGTATTGCTAAGACTATCCCACGATTCGCAGATACAAAATTCATATTGCATATCACGCCCGACCGGACCAAAAGACAGACAAATCTCTCCACTGACTTTACCGTCCTTTAATGATGGTAAACCCGGCATATCTGGACTAGTTCCTTTCTTACGTCCTGTAAACACTGGAAAGCCGGAAAGGTACAGCTGTGTTAGATTACCACTTGTCTTTGCGCGTTGATATTTCATATTTTGACTAGAAGCATTTAGGTAATACACGGTGGCAAATGCTTCTAGCGGAAAGGTAGAAGGCACCGCATTGGAAGCTTATTAAAATTAGCTAAAAGTATCTATTAAAGCAAGAGAAGTAGATCAAGAAAGGCCAGAACCATATCCATATCATCCGATAGTGTTTACTTCCGCCACAGGAGCAGACACCTACAGCTAAAAGGGAACAACAAGTATACTACAGTTACGTAAACTTATGATGATGTTACGTTGTTCACGCGAGATCGATCAACAAAAGAAAGAACTCATTAAAGAACTGCTTCAGAAGTATATGCTTTTTTATCGCAAGCATTTACGACAAGGAGAAATGCACCTAGTTACAGCTTCCTAGCACGTGCTTAAGACTGACAAGTACATACGTTTCTGTTCTTAGGGTATACGAACACACCATTAGTATAAAGAAACACAGCAAAAATATAACGAAACACGAGAAGAGAACCAAGGCCTGGAGTACTGGTATATACCAATAGGTTTAAAGCAGAACCATTACACGCAGTCGTACACTCTATTACGCTAAAAGATGATGTTAGTAGGTAATATCCAAGACTATCCAGCCGACAAGGGGGAGCTTCCACCCTACAATAAACTACATATGATATAAGATTACGTAACATTATAGCAAGCTTACCAAAACTTAGCATCAAAAAGGCACTAATATCGCTATAAAGGCGTATTCGGACACGCCCTGTGGCTTAATCTCCCATTATATACACAAAAGGCCTCGATGAAAAATCCACCGAGGCCTTTTAAATTTTATTTACAAAAAACTAATCTCTCCAGCTTTTATACTGGTTGATTAGCCCATTGGTCGAACTATCGTGACTACTGATTGCCTCTTCTGATTTGAGCTCTGGCAAGATAGTACTGGCAAGCTGTTTGCCCAATTCTACCCCCCACTGATCAAAACTATAGATATTCCAAATAATACCCTGCACAAAAATCTTATGCTCATAGAGCGCAATGAGAGTCCCTAACGAACGTGGGGTAATTTTTTTCAACAGAAACGAATTGGTTGGTCTATTTCCTTCGAAAACCTTATAGTTT
>JAITLW010000305.1 GCA_031277715.1 Sphingobacterium sp.
CGATGCGCCACCCCAGGTTCTTACCTCGGGATCCTGCTCTATAACTCCACCAAGTATAGTGGTGCGGATCTGCATTCAAATGTCGAAACGTGTCGATAAATCCAGAATTGATAAAGTTCTCCATCCACTCCCTCTCTTCTGGTAAGAAGCCAGAAGTGTTTGCATTAGATTTTGGGTTATGGATATCAATTGCACGATGGCAAATATTAAAATCTCCACAGACTACAAGATTAGGCTGTTCTTGGATCAATTTGTCTGCATAAAGCTGAAAATCATCTAAAAACCGATACTTGAACGTCTGCCTGATATCCCCTGTAGTGCCTGACGGAAAATACGTACTCATTACCGACACATTATCAAAATCGGCCCGGATAATACGGCCTTCAAAATCATAATCCTCGTGTCCACAACCGTACTCTACATGCTTGGGCGTTATCTTCGTCAAAATAGCCGTTCCACTATACCCTTTTTTTTGCGCAGGGTACCAGTAATGTTCATAGCCCATCTGTTCAAAAAAAGCTATTTCAGGAACCTGATCCGGTGTTGCTTTTATTTCCTGCAGGCACACCACATCCGGGTTTACCGTCTTCAACCAGCCTACCCAATCCTTCTTCAAGGCAGCCCGTATTCCATTCACATTATATGTTACAATCTTCATCCCTAGCCAATTATAGATAAATTCCTTTACACAGCCTTTTATAGGCTATACTTCTTTGATTTAAAAGCATCAAAGAACTCCGTTATAAAACCAGATTTTGGTTTAAGCCCCTTCATGATACGATCCTGATTCACAGCTTCCCTCCTCGTCAATAACCGAGCAGACATCCGCTCATTTACGATAGGCCTATCCTGAGCATTTGTTTTCACTCCCGCGATAGTATCTACTGCCTCCAAGCCACTTATCACCTGGCCGAATACCGTATAGTTTCCATCCAGATGAGGCGCACCACCTACCGTTGTATATTGCTTCCGTTGCAAAGCAGAAAGCTTATTGCCGTTCAATCTAAAACGTTCCAAAGAATCCAGACCATCATTTGTAAAACGATGTCCCTGAACAATATAAAACTGCGAAGCAGAAGACTGCTTTGCTGGGTTATTGTCCCGGGCAGCTCCCAGAGCACCTTTTTTATGAATAAGTCCTTCCTGTATCTCTGAGGATATTTTATAGTCAGGGCCACCATTCCCGAGCATCGCATTATCCGCTGCCTTTTTCGAGTCTGGGTCTCCCCCTTGAATCATAAAATTCTTAATAACACGGTGAAAGAGTAAAGAATCATAATAGTGCTCATTCACCAATTTCTTAAAATTATCACGATGCTTAGGCGTCTCATTATAGAGCTGGATCAATATATTTCCTTTACCCGTCTTCAGTTCCACATAATAGTGCTTTGGCTTTTGCGCCTGTGTCGTCACTAAGAATAATCCTAAAAAAATAGAAAGTAAAAATCTCTTCATAAAAATAAGTTATATCACTTCCAATTCTTGGAAGTAATCAATAATCAACGATTTCATAATCAGTTCTTGCTCCAACAATGTATAGTTGGGGATTGCTTTCACCAACTTCCAATGTGGCCAGCCTTGCTCATCCAATCCTTCCAATTCATAAAATCCCATCGAACTGAAAAGCCGGCATGTCGCGATATGCATCAGTTCCTCCTTCTCCCGTTTGGAGAATTTCTTAGGTCCTTGTCCAAGCTCCTGTACCCCGATTAAAAACAAAACCACCTTTATATCGGGCAGTTCCATATCAAAACTCTGGGCTAGAGCCTCCCTTAGGACATTCCATTTTTTATTTACTTCTGTTGCTTTCATGTATATTTAAAAACCAAAAGTAACTAATTCAGAAGTAAGAATTGTCATGCGATTCTTTAAGATAACTCTTGCAATAATTCTTTGCATCGTTTTTCTACCATTTTATATACCGGATCAAACAGCGTATCATCAAAATAAGGATCAGGCACCACATCATCTTTCAAAAACAGACGCACCTTATCTTTCTGTTCGGTATTCTTAGCTAGGCCGATTACATCTTTATAGTTCTGCTTGTCCATCACTAAAATCAAATCATAATCATCAAACAGCACCTCCGTAAAATGCTGCGCCCGTTGTCCGGAGATATCTACACCATTTCTCTTTGCTACAGCTATCGATCTACGATCTGGTGCATGTCCAACGTGCCAGTCTCCTGTACCGGCAGAGTCAACAGTCCATCCCAATCTCTCATCCAAAACCATATGTTGTAATACCCCGTGTGCCAATGGCGATCGACAAATATTACCCAAACAAACCATCAAAATCTTCATATCCCAAAAATCTACATTATTATATAAAAAAACAAAGTATGACTATCTTACGAAAGCCATACTTTGTTTATATGTAAACTATTCTACAGTTTAATACTCAATAGGTACATTCAACTCGACCGTACTTCCACGTTGAGGAACTCCCTTTATACGTACGATATTACGTTTTGTCGAAGCTAGTGCAGATTCTACATCATCCACATTATTTACCGTCTTACCGTTCACTTCAGTTATCACCAATCCACGTTCTACACCAAAATATTCGAACACTCCGCCACGGCGCACATCCGTCACCACAACTCCAGACGTAATTCCTAATTCTTTCTTACGCGCATCTGTTGCTGGAATAAAACTTGCACCAAGTTTATTAAAGATCTGTGTTGCACTAGCGCTTGAGCCTTCTTCACTAGCCGCAGCTTTGTTTACTTCCTCACCTTTTAGCGTTACTGTTACATCTTTCTCTTTTCCATCACGTTTATAAGTCAACGTAACCTTATCTCCAGGACGAAGTCTTGCTACACGTTCCTGTAAATCAGGCGAACTGTAGATAACTTTACCATCCACCTTAGTGATGATATCATTTTTCTTGATACCCGCAGCTTCAGCTCCGCCACCTTTTACCACACTAGAAACATACAATCCTCTTACATCGTCAATACCCAATTCTTTACGTGCGGCATCATTCATCTCCGTAAATGTAAAGCCTACATAACCACGTTTTACGCTACCAAACTCTTTAAAATCATCCAATACCTTTTTAGCAAGACTAATCGGAATAGCAAATCCATATCCAGCATAGGTACCTGTAGGCGATGCGATTGCAGAGTTGATACCGATCAATTCTCCTCGTGCATTAACCAGAGCTCCACCACTATTACCTTTATTAATTACCGCGTCCGTCTGTATAAAAGACTCAATAGCCGTACTTACCATCTGCTCAGGCTGTCCTCCTTGTCCAAATCCTCTCTGTTGCGAAGGTTCATCTAGAATACCTATACGGCGTCCCTTAGCACTTACGATACCTGCTGTTACGGTAGACTGCAAGCCTAACGGATAACCCACAGCCAATACCCATTCTCCCACTTGAACATCATCCGAATTACCCAACTTAACCATTGGAAGATTTGTCGCATTTACTTTAATCAATGCTAAATCAAAATTAGGATCGCGACCGATTACTTTAGCCTCATAGGTACGATTGTCCGTAAGCTGCACCTCTATTTTGTCAGCATCTTCAACCACATGGTTATTGGTTACGATATATCCATCAGGCGATATAATTACACCTGATCCAGACGCCTGTGCCTGTCTTGGCTGAGCCTGTCCACGTCGTTGTTGTGGCATACCAAAAAACTCTTCAAACATATCAAACGGAGAGCCTGAGCCTCCACCTCCACGCTGACTGCCCCGTGTCGTCACCGAAACTTTTATATGCACCACACCTGGCGAAACCGCCGCTGCTGCTTGGGTAAAATCTGGATTACCAGTAGATGAAATGGCTGCACCTGTAGGGTTACTTGCATAATAGACTTTTTGTTGTTCTTCAAAAGTCATACTATCCAATTGTTTGTTCTCAAAAAACTTGTATCCCCCGACAGCAATTGCCCCTCCTAGGACAGCTGCTAATACACTTACTCCTATTTTTTTCATATTACTTTGCTGTTTTAATTTCTAACTTTGTTCTACAATAATTACAATTTGTATTAGTCAAATGTAGTACCATCACCCCGGCTAGCACAATTTTTGTCAGTTAAATTTTGTTAATAAATGGCGACTTTAGAGGTTTTTAACAAGTTTTAACAAGTTCAATCACAATTGTAACAAGAATATTAAATTTGACGCATATTTTCAAGCTTTATGGACCAAAAAGTTAAATTTTACAAGTATCAAGGAGCAGGTAATGATTTCATACTCATAGATAACCGGAATGGCCTTTTTGACCACACCAACCAAACATTGATTCAACATTTATGTGACCGCAGGTTTGGCATTGGTGCGGACGGTCTAATGCTTCTTCAAGATACTGAAAATTTCGATTTTCAAATGGTTTACTTTAATGCAGACGGCCGCGAGGGTAGCATGTGTGGCAATGGAGGACGTTGCATTGTAGCCTTCGCTCGTGACCTTGGCATCATAGAAAACAAAACTGCCTTTTTGGCAGTAGATGGAGAACACCACGCAATCATCCACCACGATCAGGTCGATCTCGGCATGATAGATGTCCATCAGGTCCAACGCGACGAAAAAGCCTATGTTTTACATACCGGATCACCCCACTATGTCGTTTCTGTAGAAAATCTGAAAGAGCTCGATGTATACAGTGAGGGCTATGCCATACGTAACAGCAGTACGTATCAACGCGAGGGTATAAATGTCAATTTCACAGAAAAAGAAGGTGAGGGTTATTTTCTCCGCACATTTGAGCGCGGTGTCGAAGATGAGACCTACGCCTGCGGCACAGGAGCAACAGCTACCGCCATGGCGATGGCGCATCAAGAAGGATGGAATGGCAAACTCCAAATCCCCATACGTGTCATGGGCGGACAATTGTATGTTTCATTTGACAAGAATGGTGAACACTTTACAAATGTACTTCTTAAAGGTCCAGCTACCTTTGTTTATGAAGGCAACATAACAGTATAAGCCAAAACCGGTCATCTTTATTCTTCATTTATTAATACCCTTCCCCTCTTTAGCTGAGAGAGGAATACAATAATTAGCTTTTTATTTTTACTTTATCGTTATTCGGGTTATCTTAGATGCCTTCTTACAGAAGAATTCATCAAGATGCAGCAAGTAGACAAATCCATTCGATATCAATTGGTTTATTCACTCGGAGAACACCCCTATCTGGGCTATCTGCTAGAACCGCATATCGTACAGCTCAACGCTAACGGAAGTCTTTCGCTGTCCTCCAAACGTGTATTTTCCAACACTGTTGATGAATACGCTTCCGCTTTGGATGAACAAGATTACAAAATCATCAAACTTCTGGACGAGGTCGAACAGACCCATGTCATCAAGAAATACCATAAAAAAGCAATACGTCCGGCAGATTACTTCCTCAACGTATTCGACCAAAAAATATACGATTACATCCGTCCCAAATTAGAACAGAAACTACTCAAAGCATTAGAATTAATCGGTCAGAAACCCCTATTCTTAATGAGTAAAAAAGATGGGTATTCTGCAGACCAAAAGCTACAGATAGCTCCACAGGCGACATCCATTCTCTTCCATTTCAGACGCAGCGAAGAGGAGACCCGCTATTTCCCTACATTAAAATATGATGGGCACAGGATGGAGTTTATGTTCAAAAATGCCGAAGTCATCATCAATGCACAGGCATGGCTCCTGCTGGACAACACACTGTACCACTTTGACCAGCCCCTAGAGGGAAAAAAACTCAGTCCTTTCCTCAACAAACGTTATATCACGGTAACACGTGCTACGGAGAAAAAATACTTCGAAACCTTTGTCTCTAACCTTATCGAAAAAAATAATGTTTATGCAGAGGGATTCGACATCAAGACCATCAAAGAAGAGGCAATCCCCGTATTGACCTTAAATTATATCGTAGACGGACAGTCACATGTCCAGCTATCATTCAACTACGGACAGTACAACTTCTCTTCCGGAGGCGACCATAAAGTCTCCGTACGTCTACATTACGACACCGATGCAGACTGGTATACCTTTACCCGGATCAGACGATCATCGCTATGGGAAGAAAAACAGCATTTGTATCTCGAGAATCTTGGGCTAAAACGGCAAGATGCATTATTTGGCAGTTACATTCCCAGTACAGAGGATGTAAGCAGTATCTTCGACTGGCTTAACCAGCATCAGGAAGAATTGCTGGACAAAGGCTTTCAGATCAAACAAGAAACAGGAGACAAACAGATATTCATCGGTAAGACATCGTTAGACATCGAAGTTGTCGAGGACAACGATTGGTTTGACATACGTGCCTTTGCCAACTTCGGTCCTTACAAGATACCATTTATACAGTTGCGAGACCATATCCTCAACCGCATCCAAGAATTTGTCCTTCCAAACGGGGAGATTGCTATCATCCCCGAAGAATGGTTTGCCCAATATGAGCACCTTTTTCATTTTGCCGTCAAAAAAGACAGCCTACAGCTCAACAAAGCGCATATAGGTATCCTCCATGAAATATCTGAGCATACCGAATTGAGCATGAGCCGTAAGCTGCAAAATCTAAGCAACTTCGAAGAGATACAACAGACAGCATCGCCCGAAGGCTTCAAAGGTCAACTACGTCCTTACCAACAGGCAGGCTACAACTGGTTCCATTTCCTACAGGAGTATAAATTTGGAGGAGTCCTTGCCGACGACATGGGACTGGGCAAGACCGTACAGACATTGGCTCTCTTACAAAAACAAAAAGAAGAGCTCAAAGACACCGATCACGCAAAGACCACACTACTGATTTTACCAACCTCTCTGGTTTATAACTGGCAAAAAGAAGCAGACCATTTTGCGCCAAAACTAAGAGTACTCTTACATACCGGAACCAACAGATTCAAGGATCCTTATGCTTTCACCCATTTCGACCTCGTCATTACCACATACGGTATAGTCAGAAGCGATGAGGCTATCCTCAGCAAGTGTTTCTTCAATTATATCATCCTGGACGAAAGTCAGAATATAAAGAACCCGACCTCCAAATCCTTTAAAGCCATCAAGCTATTAAAGAGCCGCCACAAGCTGGCACTTAGTGGGACACCCATTGAGAATTCGGTTTCTGACATATGGTCGCAGATGCATTTTACAAACCCCGGTCTTTTGGGCAACTATACCTTCTTCCAAAAAGAGTTTGTAACCCCTATCGAAAAGAAAAAAGATGAAGCCGCAGCCAAAAGACTACAAGCCATCATCAAGCCTTTCGTACTGAGACGGACAAAAAACCAGGTAGCAACAGAGCTACCGCCAAAAACAGAACAGATCATCTACTGTCAAATGACCGAAGGGCAGTCTGAACGCTATGAAACCACAAAATCCGAATACCGCAACGCCATACTGGATAGCGCAGTCCAACAACAGCGTAAAGGCTCACAGATAGCCCTATTGCAGGGGCTGACCAAGCTCAGGCAGCTTGCCAACCATCCGAGTATGGTTGAGGGCGATTACACCGATGGTTCTGGCAAATTTGAAGCGGTACTCGAGATGTTAGAAGCGATATTATCTGAAGGAAACAAAGTCTTGATTTTCTCCCAATTTGTCAAGCACCTTGAAATCTTTAAAGCGCATTTCCAACAACAGGGTATACCATTTGCCTATCTAGACGGGACAACAAAAAACCGGGCACAGGCGGTACAAACATTTAAAACAGATGACAGCATCAAGATCTTCCTTATTTCCATTAAAGCAGGAGGAGTCGGCCTCAACCTTACCGAAGCAGACTATGTATTCATACTAGACCCTTGGTGGAACCCTGCTGTCGAACAACAGGCAATTGACCGAAGTCACCGCATAGGGCAAACCCGCAATGTATTCATCTATAAATTCATCAGTAAAGATACCGTCGAAGAAAAGATAGTAGCCATGCAGAACCGAAAGAAATCGATAGCTACATCTTTAGTAACCACCGAAGAGAGTTTCGTAAAATCACTATCTCAGGACGATCTAAAAGAGTTATTAAGGTAATGAGCTTTAGGCGATAAGCTTATAGCCTATTATCAACAAAAGTAATCGGCTTTCGGCTCATTGGATTAAAAACCGAC
>JAITLW010000070.1 GCA_031277715.1 Sphingobacterium sp.
ACTTCATGGCATCCAGATACATCTCATAGTGGCTTAACCTACTGCCATCGATATACTCATCCGACTCTTCTGCCAGCACAATCTCATTTATAAGATATCTTGTATTCGGATAATCCGAAGCGATCCAAGGGACCCGTACACAAGTCAAGCGACGTTGCAAACTTTTCAACAACGACATAAAATCCCAAACAGCATAGACGTGCGTCTCTGTAAACAATCGCAAATCTGCTATATCTTTGATTTTGGAATATAGAGGGTGGGTCAAAAGCTGCTCCCGTTCCTCATGAATGTAGGCATTAATCTCTTCAATCTTATTCATACAACAAAAGTAAGTATTCATTATTGTATCCGTCCAACAAAAAATACCGCTAAATAAAAATTACCTGTTATCGGGGATAGAAAAAAGGGGAAACTATTAGCATATTTGCCTCGTAATTTAACAGAAAGATGAAAAAATTCACATTAACCCTTTTTATGGTACTTATACTATGTACAAGTATCTGGGCACAATCCCAAAAATCGTTTCGGATTGATTATCGTGTCGTAACTGATGCAAGTTCTACAACAGAAAGCAACGAATCACTTATCAAAGCATGGGTCAATAAGACTCATTTTCGGGTTGACAATGCAATGATGGCAAGTATCATATATGTTGGGAACAAAAATGAAAATTCAGCTTTCGCTTTGTTACCTGATTCCGAAGAGTATGTAATTATCGAAGACGGCACACAAAATGATGACGAAGAATATGCTCTACCAGTGGAATTGGTCGCAGGTAAACAAAAAAAGATTGCTGGCTACAACTGTAAATTAGCTACTGTCAAAGTTGATTATGGTGCAGGAGACGATGAAACCACAACCATCGAAATCTGGTATACCGAAGACATCCCTAACCTTTACTGGGGTGAATTTTCTTTCTTCAAACAACTTAAAGGAGCTGTTCTTTCTTTGAAACTTGGGGACTACGGCTTTACTGCAACCAACATTGTCTCAGAAAACGTAGAGAACAGTATGTTCGAAATACCAGACAACTATACTGAAATGGAAGACGAAGGGATGAATGGCATGAATGAACAGCTTTCCGAAGACCGCTTCGCCTACGGCGATGAAGAAGGTGTATTGTATGGAATGAGAGACGAAGAAGGTAATGCAATCACTCAGCCATTATATACCTATATTGGCACATTCTCGGAGGATAATGTGTCCATCGTTATTGACGACAAGGAGAAATATGGAGCTATTGACAAAAATGGCAAGGTATTAGTCCCGTGCAAATATGAATACCTAAGCTACGATGAGGCTACACAACAATATCTATTTGGTGAAAATGAGAAGTATGGACTACTCCATAAAGATGGAAAAGTGTATGTTCCTGCAAAATATGATATGATCTCCTTCTTCAATCAGGGATATGCAACAATCACTCTGAATGACAAAAGTGGTTTGATAGACCAAAATCAGAAAGTGGTAGTTCCTGCACAACATGATGTCATCTTTGAATATAATAAAAACAACTACACGACAATAGAAGGTGAAAAATATGTATTATACAGTATAGCACAGAAGAAGAAAATAATCGGTGGCTTTGACTTTCTATCACTTTCTTTAGATTGTAATATCATCTTAGCTCAAAAAGATGGCAAATACGGTTATATCGATGAAAATGGAAAGACTGTCATCCCTTTTAAATTTACATTCGCGAATACATTCTCTGACAACATGGCTGCTGTGGCAGAAGATGAAAATACCGAAGATATATACTATATCAATACTAAAGGCGAACGCATAGATTTCGCAGCAAACTAATTGGTTTTATTACTTCCATCCTATTATAAGGATGGAAGTAATTTTACTAGGATTCCTTTAATGGTGCTCATACCTGACCACCATAAACCTACTCCACTATTTCCTATAGAAAGCTTATATTCGTTAACTTATTAAAAAAAGTGCTACCTGGCATGGAAGAAAAAGTGATAAGACATATTTTCAAGTACGTTATATACATTTTCAGTATTACATACCTTCTATGCCCCCATAGCAGTTACGCTCAAGGTTTATTAAAACAACTCAAAGGGGATTACGATAAGACAGAAGTAGCCAGTATACAACGTTTCCAATTGACAGGGAAATATGCCCAGGCCCTTTTCTTCAACAACGAACAGGATAAGGCAATCGAAATCTTAGAGGAGAATGTAAAACAGGCCTCTAAACTCGCTGAAGGGAAATACGCGGCTTATCTTTATACGGTATTAGCAATCAACAACCGTATATTAGAGCATATCAACAACTCTAACAGCAGTATCGAAAGAGCCAAACTATTTGCAACAAAGACCTCAGACCTAGAAACAAAGGGGTACGTCAAATATGGTGAGGGCTGGCTTGCCGCACGAAATAATAAAGAAGCAGAAGCTGTACGTAACTTTTTGCAAGCCACTCAATATTTTGACAAAGCACCTCCTTCGGCATCTTTAGATGCTCGAAAGTCAACCGTTTATAAAGAACTAACATCCATATACGCAAATTGGAACGAGTATGAATTACAAGAAAAATATGGTGCTTTATCACTACAGGTTGCATTAAAGCAAAAAGATGCTACATCTATTTTTGAAGCTTACATGTCTATAGGGTACATACACGAACAACAGTTCATCCAGTCTCCCCACTTGCAAAATCATAGAGATCTTGCCGAAAAATATTACTTACAGGCAATAGACCTCTACAACAAAAACAAACAGTCCTTTGCTATTGCTTCCAATCTATCTTTTGTCGCTAATAATTTAGCCAATTTATACTTACGTTTCTACCCTAGCTCTTACAAAGAAAAGGTAAAATATTATGCAGAGTTAGCTCAAAAACAAGGTCTAGAATCGGAACAGCACAACCACATTGCTTCTTCCTACGGGATTCAAGCAGAGCTTGCCATCCAAGATGGTGACTTTCTCAAGGCAAAGTCTTTTCTTCTCGCCTCCCTTCGCGAAATATACACAGAACCTGTTGCAGATCAACACATCCTGCTCAGCATCTACGAAAATCTAAGCGATATTTGCGAAAAAGACAACGACTACAGTGAATCATTACGGTATTACAAACTCTATGTAGAAACCTTTCAAAACATCTATAACAAAGAAAAATTAGGTCTAAGCAAGCGTCTTGAGGCTCAATACGAGAAAGAAAAGCAAATGCAAGAGCTACAAAATCTCCAATTAGAAGCCCAGAAGAAAGAGCAAAAGTTGCAACTAATGCAAGTCCTTGACTTACAGCAACGGCAAGAATTAGAGAATCTAAGACTTCGAGACGAAAACAACCTCAAACGTTTAGAGTTGTCCCGCATGGAGGGCGATCAACAACGACAAGCCCTTCGTCTCTCTAAGCTGGAAAGTGAAACAAGAGCCAATGAAGCACTGAGCTATAGAAAAGAGCTCTCCTATCGTGAAAATATAAACCGTTTTTACACCGTGCTCATGATTGCTTCATTTTTGCTACTCCTTGTATTACTTTATGCATACAGGCAACGGACACGACATATGAAACAGCGTGAAAAACTGCATAATCTCGAACTGGAAAAGGAAAAACAAAGATCCAATATTGCTACCTTAACGGCCATGCTCGATGGCCAAGAACAAGAACGTGGGCGATTGGCCCGGGATTTACACGATGGTCTGGGAGGTCTCCTTTCGGGTACAAAACTCCACCTATCCCATGTAACCGAGCAGTCGGAGCCTATCGTAAGAAAACAACTTTCTAAATCAATCAACCAACTCGACATAGCGGTAGATGAGCTAAGACGAGTAGCACACAACCTAATGCCTGATCTCTTACAAAACTACGGTCTCGAGGAGGCATTAACGGATTATGCGTCGCGTATGTCCAACGACAAGATCGAAATCGATGTACAATTCCTTCACTACACCTTTCCCATGAGCAAAGAGCAGGAGTTGATTACTTACCGAATTATCCAAGAGTTGGTAAACAATGCAATCAAGCATGCCTCCCCTCATCAAATTATTATACAGGTCGTGGAGGAAGATGAGCGCTATAGTATCACCGTAGAAGACGATGGCAGAGGTTTTGAAATAGATAAATTAAAAAACAATAATAGTGCAGGACTGCACAACATTAATTCTAGAATACGCTTTTTAAACGGTAATCTACATATTCAATCCAGCATAGAACTAGGTACCAGTATAGAGTTTTATTTTCCTAAAAAGACTACACATGATTAAAATTGCAATCACCGATGATCATCCCTTATTGCTAGAGGGCTTAAAAAACATTCTATCCCAAGATACGGATCTACAAATCATAGGCTGCTACGAAAGCGCTACAGCCTTGAAAAACGGCTTACAGAATAACTCTATTGATGTACTGTTACTGGATATTAATCTTTCTGACAGCAATGGGATAGAACTGATCAAGCCCCTTCGTGATCAGTATCCATCTATGCAAATTATCATTTTGAGTGTACATAATGAGTATGCCGTGATTAATACCGCATTTCAAGAAGGGGCCTTAGGCTACATCCAAAAAAATGCTGGTGTAGAAGAGATTCTGAGCGGTATAAAAACAGTCTTGTATGGCAATCGTTTTGCTTGTTCACAGACTAAAACTATCATCGATAAAAAAGCAAAAGATGGGCTCAGCAGCGTCCCTAAACTTACACGTAGAGAAAAAGAAATATTAGCTGAAGCGGCTACAGGACTTACAACCGTTCAAATTGCAGAAAAACTTTTCATCAGTCCACATACAGTAGAAAGTCATCGCAAGAACCTCATCGAAAAGTTCAAGACATCCAATCTAAGTTCAGCCATCAAATTAGCAATTGAGTACGGCTTAGTACGTGCTTAACGACATAATTAACCTTTTTTTTGGATCGACGAAAAGCTTGTTTTTAATGCCGATCGTCGATCTATACCCAATATCTCATAAATAGCCTTCAAGTGGTATTTTACCGTATTCTCCGAAATAAACAAGATTAGGCCAATTTCCTTGTTGGTCTTCCCTTCATTGACCAAATCAATAATTTCCTGTTGCCGGAGTGTAAACGAAAAATCTTCAAGTCTGGTTTTAGACGGCTCTTTAGTCTCACTTTCAGACGCCATTTGCTGCAATATCGTACGCATACGTTCGTTGTCTTCCTCTACCAAAATACGCTTCTGCCTATTCGCCCTATAAAGAAGACACAATACTAAAAGCAATAACAATAAAACAAACGTAAAGCTTACTAAATAGTACCTAAAATAGCGCTCGCTCTTTATTTCTAAATCCTTACGTTCCTTCAGTAGGCTATTTTCTATTAAATTCAGTTTACCAACCTGATTATTAGCATCATAATTAGTCCGGGCCACACTAACTCTTTTTTGCGAATACAGTGCATTTTTATAATCCTTGATATGCTCATAGTATCGAGTAATAGTCTCCTCCATGATTATCTTATAAATTGCCATATCGTATTGATTCGCATAAAACATCCCCTGTTCATACGCTTTCAGCGCTGCATCATGATTACCCATCTCTTGAAACAACTTCACTTTGATACGGTATATACTGGGCAAGTTTTTGGGATTATCAGCCTTTTGAATGTCGATTGCCCTATTCAATGCACTATCAGCAACCATATAATCCTTATTCCTCATCGCAACGATAGCGAGTATACAAACAAAAAAAGACTGTGTTTCCGCAGGTAGCAGTTTCAACTTGTTTTGGTCTATCGATCTAAATAGTGCTTCAAACTCTTTTTGTTTCTGCAGGTCAAAATACACAAACAAACGTTCGATCTGTACTCT
The DNA here is from genome assembly GCA_031277715.1 of Sphingobacterium sp. Taxonomy (GTDB): domain Bacteria; phylum Bacteroidota; class Bacteroidia; order Sphingobacteriales; family Sphingobacteriaceae; genus Sphingobacterium. The sequence continues at coordinate 5,784 of JAITLW010000070.1, forward strand.
AAAATCAACCTCCTCTCTAAAACTATCATTTACAGGCTCTGCAACGGCAAGATCCAAGTTTTTTAACGCACCCGTATAGTTATAGAGTCTTTTATAGGTAAGCGCTTTTTGCAAATAGGCATTGTATCGTGCATAAGCCGTGGCCTCCTTATCATTTAGAACATTCTCAAGCTTTAGGATGGTTTCTTCAAACTCCTGTTTATCATTCAATTCACCTATTTCTTTTGCAAAAA
>JAITLW010000214.1 GCA_031277715.1 Sphingobacterium sp.
GTCCCAACTGCAACAGGGCAACCCGAGGCGGTGGCTTTTGACAGTTCTACAGAGGAGTTCGTCTTTCAGGGAGATAAGACGACGGGTGTTCTTTTTATCCTGCGTTACCCCGAATTTCCCTATTTCTCGCCACAGGCCGAAGAGGCGTTTGTAAAGACTATTGGAGCGCTGCAACTCACTCCTCGTAATGTAGCGGTCGTTAATTTAGCCAATCCGCAAAATCCAAATGAGTTTAAAAGAATTATGGAATTCTTTAAGCCAACAAAGATTACCTTGTTAGGTGTAGATCCTGCTTCTTTAAAACTGCCCGAAATCGCACACAACTCCTATATGCGTGGGCGCGTGGCGACAGTTTTTAATACCTTTTCTTTTGAGGAGATGTTTGCCGATATCGAAAAGAAAAAGCTTTTCTGGGGAGAATTTAAAACCTTTATTGGAAGTTAGTAGTTAGTATTGAGTAGTTAGATGTTAGAATTAGTTTTCGCTACAAATAATGTACATAAGCTTGAAGAAGTACAGGCTATAATTGGAAATAAGTTTAATTTGAAATCATTAACGGATATTGGTTGTCATGATGATATCCCGGAAACAGGTGTGACCTTTCATGAGAATGCGCAACAGAAGACCGATTATCTGGTTGAGCGTTTTGCTGTAGATTGTTTTGGAGATGATTCTGGGTTAGAAATTGACGCCTTGAATGGCGAGCCAGGTGTTTATTCAGCACGTTATTCTGGTTCTAGGGATATGGTGCAGAACATCGATTTGGTGTTGGCACGGATGGATGGTGTTTCCTCCAGAACGGCACGTTTTAAAACCGTTATCTCGCTTTTTTTAGAAGGTAAGCAATACTTTTTTGAAGGAGCCATCGAAGGACAGATTATCGAAGAATGTAGGGGAGATGGAGGGTTTGGTTATGACCCTATATTTATACCTGATGGTTATTCGCGTACGTTTGCGGAGATGTCTGCCGCGGAGAAAAACTTAATTAGACATCGTTCCATTGCGGTGTCTAAAATGGCGGAGTTCTTAAAAGGGTATTAATATTTGCGCATCTCTGCCGGCGCGGGCATGTTACTTTTTCCGAAAAAGTAACCAAAACTCGTCGCTTGAACCTTTTGGCTGTATGGTAATGCATTCATCTGCTGTTGCCAAAAGCTTCTTAGGCGACAGCTTTTCTAAAATGAAAAGTTTCTGCTTTGATAAAATTTACCTTCTCTATTATCAATAGAAATCTTAACCGACTAATTAGTCTCGTGTTTTATATCTTGAAGGTTATTGCCTTCTTTTTTTACCTCTTCCTTTTTAGGTGACTCCTCTACCTCTATATTCTCCTTGCTGTCAACGGGCTTTGGTTTCTCGCCATTCTTCTCACCAGCTTTAGGATCCACAGTCGCTGGTGCTTCTCGTTTTCGGTTGAGAAGATCTTCCTTGGAGGTCGGCCTATCCTGTGGCCGCCAGATGAATCCGGGCAGTATCTCATTCTCTTGGGTAACCAGTTTGAACGGGTAAACTTTCTGGTCTACTTTTCGAACGGTGGTATAATCGATGATTTTCTTGCCTTCCATCTTGACCTTTATACGTGCCCCCCGGTCGTGGAACATTTCAGTGATGGTTTTCGTTTTATCATTTTCGGAAAATACCAAGTTCTCCGCATTCCCATCTACATATAGCCTGTCGATATTATTATTTGCAAAGAATGCTGTTATCTTTCGCCCTTTCAATTGGTTGAATTTGATGGAGTCTAATACGGCGTTGACCATGAAGGCATTGTCTTTTAGCAGGGCATTGTCCATCTGTTGGTTTAGAATCTGCATGTAAATGGTGTCGGCAGATATCTGTGAGCCTTGAGACCAGATCATTGGCCGGCCCATAAAGCGGAACATTGAATCTACCATGCCATAATATACGGAGTCAGCGACGGCCTGTAGGTCGGATTTGAATAGTCTTACATTATAGTATGCCCGTACGACTCGCGTTTTGGCGGTATCCAGTTGGGCCGCAGTAAGGGTGTCTGGACTTTTCTGAGGCGCGTCTGGCGTTTGGGCTATTCGTAAAGCCTGATTAATGAGCGTGTCTGCCTGATTGGCAATGGGTACAACGGCCTTCTGTCGAAGTACGGAATCGGCTTTTAAGGTCGAACCTATGTTTTGTCGATCTCCGATTCGGTTAGGTTCTGTAGCGACGGTCTTTGGTTTTAAAGGAACAGGCGCTTTGACACTATCTTTTTTAACGGTAGGTTTTGCAGGGACTGGGTTTTCTTCTTTCTTGGTCTCCGTAATCTCTCCCAGCTGTTGCTGCAGGCTGTCCTTAAGATTTAGCGTTGTAGAGTCCGCTATGGAGTCATTGTCGTCGTCGTCGTCACCATAATCTTTTTCCTCATCGGCTTCTAGTTTGCCACCATCTCTACTCAGATTGAGTTGCAGGGGCTTGTAGTCTTTTACTAGAATCATTCGGGAATAGAGTGTGTCTGCTGTCATATAGACCGAGTCCATCTTGGCGACACGCAAAGAGCTGTCTGCGGGCAGAGGCATTTTTGAAGGATCTGTATCTTCTGCCTCTTGTGTCGATTGACCTGTGTTTTCCTCTTGCTCTTTTACATCCTTCTTGTTCTCCTTTTTCTTTTTCTCTTTCCCTTTTGTTTCTAATGGAGCTGCCGTGCTATCCGGTTTGGGGTCATTGTTCTCCTTGACGACTGTAATGATATAAGGTTTTTCAGTCATTAGGATAGACTCCTCGGATTGTGTATAAAGTCCTTTCCCGCCGTAGGCGTAGAATTTGTCTGTGGTGTCTACAAAAACAACATTTCTGAAAGCTTCACCAACACCTTTTGCGCGTTCGTAGTGTAAACTGTCTCCTTTTAGGAATTTTGAACCTTCAGTATAAAGGTTGTTCTTGTTGAAGTCAGCAATTCCCGTTCCTGTGTTGTAGGTGCCTCGTTCGGTGTAGAGATTTTCATTTTGACCTTGCTGCTTACTGGTTGGTTTTATATTTGTAGGCCCAAAAAAGTAGGTCATTTTACTCAATGAGTTATAGCGCATCGTATCGGTATACACTTTTACATCCGGTGTTCGTACGACGACCTTGTGACGAAAGTATGCATCCGAGGTGTTTTCAAAATAGTACGCATTCTTAGAAGTAATGGTGTCGCCCTGAGAGATTATTCTTCCACCGCCGGTGTAAGTCCCTACTTTAGACCGCATGTTATAGGTCAGGTGATTCGTCGTCAAGGTCGAACCTTTGTCCACCATCTTTACATTCTTGGTGAGTAGCGCATGTTGGGCTGCGGCATCATAATGCAAGTAATCTGCATAAATGATGGTTCCAGACGGCTGTGTGATTACGACATTGCCAAAAGCTTCGAAAAACTGTCTCTTTACTTCATCTTCATAGATGTAGCCACTGTCTGCAGATAGGGTGTTTCCTTTGTGCTCATAAACGGGGATATAAAATACCATGTGTCCTGTTTTGGCATTGATTCGGCCGCTATTGGACGATACCAGGTTAAGACGGTCTCCCTGCTGTGTTGGAGTGCCACCAATAGGCGTTTGCCCAAAAGCAGACGCTAAGGATAACATAAAAGTTAATATTATAAGCCAGTTTCTCACGGAGGCAAAAATATGGATTTTAATAGCAAAAAAATGTTAATTACGTGAAATTTAATGCTAAATAAAATTAACTAATATTGGTCACATTTTCGCTATAAAATATAGCGGTTGGCGATACGAAGTGAAGCCTTATCTGGATATTTGCAGATTGCTTTGTTCCTCGCAATGACGATAAAGTCTACTTTGTGAGATATCCCCATTGCATATGAAAATGAATTTATTTAGGTTTGAGCTATGAATATCGATGTGCGTTTTGAACGGTATATAGAAGAGCATAAGTTATTTACGCGTGAAGATAAGTTGCTCGTTGCTGTCAGTGGTGGGCGGGATTCGATGTTGTTATTGACCTTATTATCCCGGTATGGGGGCGAAATAGCGGTGGCTCATTGTAACTTTGAGTTACGTGCTGCAGAGTCTGATAAGGATGAACAGCTGGTGCGGGAATACTGCAAACAGCTGGGTGTAAAACTCTACGTACAGCATTTTGATACCGAAGCCTATGCCCAAAGCCATAAAATCTCTATACAGATGGCTGCTCGGGACCTGCGCTATGCTTGGTTTGAAGAGTTAAGGGCAAAGCATGGTTATCAGTACAGCGCTATTGCGCAACATAAGAATGACCACGTGGAGACGGTGTTGTTCAATCTGTCACGAGGAACGGGGCTACTGGGCTTACAGGGGATCTTACCCAAAAGAGAAGGTATAATAAGACCACTATTGTTTTTAAATAGTGCCGAGGTGCTACAAGCGGTAGAGCAATTGAAAGTTCCTTACAGGGATGATCAATCCAATTTTTCAAACAAATATGCGCGGAATAAAATCAGGCTTGATATCATTCCTGAATTTGAACGTCTGAATCCTGATTTTATACAGGTAATGGACGATAATATAGTTCGTTTTCAAGAGACTCAACGTGTGCTGCAGGTTTTTGTGGAGCAAGAACGTAAAAGACTGTTTTTGGCGATGGGTGAAGAGGAGTGGCAGATTAGCAAGGCCGCCATTGAAGGATTGGATATTGGTCTGCTGTATTTTCTTTTTGAGCCTTTCGGTTTTTCAAAGCCCGTTTTGACAGACCTTGTTGCCGCATTTTCGGCAGAATCGGGACGCGTCTTTAGGTCGGATAGTCATGAGTTGCTCTTGGACCGTACTGTGTTACGGCTGCGTAAAATAGAGGGCGGGAGTGAGTCTGTAGCATTAGGAGCGGAAGATAGGGGGGTAAGGTGGCAGAAGTATGTGTTTTCCGTGAGTTACCCAGAGGATTTTACAGTTGTGAAGGATCCTGCAATAGCGCTTTTGGACTACGATAAATTGGTTTTTCCATTGACGGTGCGGGCCTGGGAAGAGGGAGATGTATTTCAGCCGTTGGGGATGAATGGGAAGAAGAAAATATCAGATTTTTTCATCCAAAGGAAAGTCAGTCTCTTTGATAAAAAGAAAATTCCTATTTGGCTGAATGGTAACGGGGAAGTGCTGTGGATTACAAACTATCAGATAGATGATCGCTATAAGATTACAGAAAATACACAAAAAGTCCTTAAATTAGATTGCAATATATAGTCTTACAGGAAATAGTCCTGTAGTGGTGTGGGGGTGGAGGTGATATGTCTCCGGCAGACGGGATAGTTAATTGACAGATAAAAATAAGTAATATACATATGGATACAAATAGTCTATTTGTTGAGCGTCAGTATCTAGGAAGGGATATGACATGGATTAGCGTGCGGATGGTTTTAGCACTATTTTGCTTTATCGTCTATTACTTAAATATGGACCACCTGGTGTCAAGCCAATTATTTTTTATTGTAGGTAGCTGTATTATCGTGGTATCGGTCGTGATGATGTATCTGGTGCATTACAAGACTGCGGTTAGCGCAAATAATATCACTTTAAGTGGGCTATGGACAACCAGCCTGGTTAAGATAGACCTAGCCGCATTGGTGAAGGTGGAGAAAAAGCCTTATAGCAAATTTGTGTTCAACAATCCTGTTTACAACTTACATAAAAATGGGAAAATACGCTTTTATGCCGGAGGTAAGGATTCGGTATGGCTTACAGACCGAGATGGTTTGGTGTATATTATAGGTACGCATAAACAAGAAGAACTTTATAATGCGATAGTCAAAGCGAAGAAGGAGTCTTAATGAAATGTTAAGGTTTTCAGTCTGACACTTCTTTGACCTTGTCTGGTATCGAATTTGATATATTTACGTTGTTAGAAGTTTTAAATTGATTGAATAAAGCTACAAGATTGTCGTTATGGGCGCAACTAGCAACTAGATGCGCGTGATGACAAATTTATGTAGGTTTGATAAAATAGAATTAGAAAAAAATGGGTGTAGTATATTTTGTATTATTTGTTATCGCTTTTTACTATGTATTTAAGTTTTCAATGCGTCTGTTATTGCCATTTGCCATGCGCAAGTTGACGGAACGGATGATAAAGAAAACGCAACAGCAGTCTCAAGGACAATACAATTATGGCGGCGCAGGTAATCCTTTTGGAAACGGCAATCCTTTTGGGGATGCTTCACAGCAACAATCACAAAGAGGAACGCATGCAAAAGAAGGGAAAATAAAGGTGGATTATGTACCTACGCAAGAATCGAAGCGTAAGGGAACAGCGACAGCTGGTGAGTTTATCGATTTTGAAGAAGTAAAGTAAATGTGGCTCAAGCAACTTTCGCTGTTAAATTTTAAGAATTACGCTGAATCGACACTGACTTTCCTACCCGAGGTAAATGCGTTTACTGGAGATAATGGCGCAGGGAAGACCAATCTTCTAGACGCGATACATTACCTCTCGTTGTGCAAATCTTATTTCAACCCTATTGACTCGCAGCATATCAAAAAGGGGGAAGAATGGTTTATGGTGCAGGGAGAATTTGAACGGGATGAACGGACAGAGGCTATTTCCTGTAGCCTAAAACGAAATCAAAAAAAACAGTTTAAACGTAATAAAAAGGATTATCCGAGGTTAGCAGATCATATCGGACAATTCCCATTGGTGATGATATCGCCCAATGATAGTGAGATAATCACGGAAGGGAGTGAAGAACGCCGGCGTTTTGTGGATAATGTCATTTCGCAAACGGATAATCGCTATTTGGATACACTGATAGCATATAATAAGATACTGTTGCAACGCAATATGTTGCTGAAAAGTATCAGGGAGCGCGGTGTATTTGATGTAGGGTTGCTGGAGGTGTTGAATATGCAGCTGGTAGAGGTTGGTGAGCGTATTTATATGCGCCGTAAGCAATTTATGGCAGATTTTACACCGGCTTTTCAACGGCATTATACCTACCTAACCGATCAGGCGGAAGAGGTGTCTTTGGTCTACGAATCTCCATTGCATCAGCATGATTTTCTAACGTTGTTGAATACCTGTCTGGATAAGGATAGGGTACTCGAGCGGACTACCCAGGGCATACATAAAGATGACCTCCTGTTTACGATACATGGAGAAATGCCTCTTAAGAAATTTGGCTCTCAAGGGCAACAAAAATCGTTTCTTATAGCGCTCAAATTGGCACAATATACTTTTCTGCAGGAACAGAAGCAGTTTAGGCCACTGTTGCTATTGGATGATATTTTTGATAAACTGGATGATAGAAGGACAAAGAAGCTGATGAAGATGGTTTCGGACGACGAGTTTGGGCAGATTTTTATAACGGATACGGATGCCGATAGAATTCGGGAAATATTCGATGAAATAGCGCAACCAATACGTATCTTTGATATTGAAGGAGGCGAGGTCCATGTATAAGAGAAAATTTGACGAAATACCCACACGGGATGATATCAGCATGAAGCAGGCTGTTGAAAAATGGCTGGAGGTATACCGTCTACGACGTAAATTTGACGAGTCGTCGGTGGCTTCTTTCTGGGGAGAGATAATAGGTCCCTATATCGAAAAACGTACCCTAAAGATTTTTGTGAAGGATAAGAAGCTGTTTGTTAAGGTGGAATCTGCAGTGGTGAAACACGAATTGACGTTGATGCGTAAGCAGGTGATCGGCCGTGTCAATGAGCATGCTGGGCAGGTGCTCGTTGAAGAACTCATTATTTTGTGATAAAGTTATTAGGTGAACGCGTTATCAAGTTATTCCCGATGATATCGGGACTTCGTTTCACTGCGCAAGTGAACGAGTTAACTGGATCACAAGATCACACGATAACTGGATCACTGGATAACACAATAACAGGTTAACAACATAACTTGACAACAACCTAAAATGCAAACCAAGTATTACGCTGCGGCATTATTTTCTTTTATTGTCTGGGGAATGTTCAGCCTGGTGTTACGCCCATTGAGTGCGTATGCTTCTTTGGATATCCTCTTGTATCGGGTTTTATTTGCTTCTGCCGCGATTCTGGTTACTAGTTTTCTCATTCGTCCGAAGGCAACTAAAGAAAATATCCAACTCATCCGTAGTATGTCAGCTCGAGAAAAGGGTGCTGTATTTCTACATGCGTTGTGCAGTGCACTGATGTTGGCGCTCAACTGGTTCCTGTTTATCTATGTGATGAATAATGTCAGTGTCAATGCGACCTCTCTGGCTTATCTTATATGTCCCATCATAACTACGGTATTGGCTAGTCTGTTTTTACGGGAAAAGCTGAATCAAGGGCAGTGGCTGGCTGTGGGGCTGAGTGTGCTCGCCTGCGCGATGTTGGCCTATGGACATTTTATCGATATGATATACAGCGTGGTGATTGCTTTTTCATACGCGACCTATCTGGTACTCCAAAAACGGAACAATAGGTTGGACAAGTTTTTCACCCTAAACTTACATATTGTTATCTGTACAATTTTACTGACTCCACTGTTGTATATGCTGCCTAGTGGCACAGTACATGGAGCCGATTTTTACGGCTATGTGCTATTGAT
>JAITLW010000228.1 GCA_031277715.1 Sphingobacterium sp.
CTGCATAATCTCCGTAATATTGGTATTATCAAAGCTGAACACCCCTTCTTTCCAGGCCAGTATATTCTCCGGATCAGGCATCCGCTCTACCCCTAATCCCCCCTTTGCTTCATTCCAGACTGACATCTGCCCTGGGCGCAGCTCGACCTCCCTACCTCCGGCCGATATAGCTACACGTCCCTCCAGCAGACTGGTCGTGACCGTATGCCGGTCCGCATAGGCATTGACATTAAAATGCGTCCCCAGTACCCTAACGGTCTGCTGCCTTGCCTGTACAATAAAAGGTTGTCCTTGTTTTTTAGCGACTTCGAAATAGGCTTCTCCCGTGATAGCAACTCTACGGGTGCCTTCGTCAAATTGAGTTGGAAAGCTAATAGATGACTCCGCATTAAGCCATACTCTGGTCCCATCTGCCAATACTACAGCAAACTGCCCACCACGGGGCGTACTCAATGTACGTTGCCCTGCTTCCTTTTGCGTAGCCGGTAGATAGTCGGTATTGAAAGTCATCATCCCGCCACTATCCTTGGACAGATAAGCATCCCGAGCCTCCCCATCCACTAAACTGTCTAAATCCAGAATACGCCCGTCCTCTAATTGTAGGATGGCACGATCGTCTCCGGGCAATATCGCTGCGTACATAGCCCCGGTCGAACCGGGGTCAGAATCTCCATCACGCAAGCCCAGCCATGCACCCACACAGAGCAATACCGCAGCTGCAGGACCAATACTCCAATAAAGATGTTTTACTTTTCGTTGCCCACCACGAATACGGTCATGCAAAGCCACAGAAACACGTGACAGGATGACCTCTTGATCAGCAATACCGGTATCCCCTTCCTTTTCGAGCTCCGCTAAGATCAGATTACGTAAGTACACGGAGTCTTTTTCTTCCTGAAAATGATCCAACAGTTGGAGGAGCTCGCTAGACGATGCCTGTCCCGCAAGATATTTGGAAAATAATTCTTTTAGATTCGTTTCTAGTTTCAAACTGATTAGGTTCTTTAATAGCTAATACGGGGATGTATTAAAAAGTACCTACTCTAAATTTACTTTTTTTAAAAAATATTATTCCGCTATATCCGATGCTACGCTACCCATCCCACCCCGTTCCATTTCCTGCAGAATAGTGGCTGTCCAAAAATCCAGTTCCAACTCTTTCTTCCGGATTATCTCCAATGAAAAACGTCCTTTCTGATAACTTTCTGCAAGTTCTCGGCGCTGATAATCGACCAGATTTAATTCAAGCTGTAGATAAGCTCCTTTTTGGGCAGTCTGCCCTGCTAATATAACCTGCTCGACACGCCCGTCAATCAGCTCAGACTCCTCGGCCTCCAACTTGGAAACCATAGTTTTGATCGCACTTTCGGTAAGATGCCCCCGAATTGGGATATTGGCCAGATAAGAAATCGAACGATCCAGCAACAGCAGATTCAGAATATGCTCATCTTCTATCTTTTTATCTAAAGGCCTAATCAATTTGATCAATCGGGGAAGCGTAAGTCCCTGTATCAACAAGGTAAAAATAATAACCACGAAAGAAACAAAGAGCACCGTGCTTCGCTGTTCGATCAATAGCCCCTGTCCATCAGTAAATGGCAATGCTAATGCCGCTGCCAATGAAACAACCCCACGCATCCCCGACCAGGATAGAATAAGATACTCCTTTCCCGATTCAGCATAAGTCCCCGCACCATTGCCAGTCTGGCCAAATGAAAAAATAGGAAGAGCAAAAAGCACCAATAGCCGGACGGCTACGAGAATCAGAAAGATCATAAATCCATAGCATACTAAAGGAAAAACTTCATGCGAGGGAATATCGGCGAGGATGCCAGGTAACTGCATACCTAAGATAAGGAAAATCAGACCGTTCAAAATAAATATAATGACATCCCAAATATGCCCCATCTGAATTCGGCTAGCGGCGGTAAAGATGGAAAAAGAATGCCAGGAAAGGTACATTCCCAGGATAACAACAGCCAGCACACCAGAAAAGCCAAGGTGCTCGGCAAGACTGTAAGTCGCAAATGGCAATAAGACAACAGCAAATGTTTCAACATTGCTATCATTACGTAGGAAACTGTATATTTTGAGGAAGAGAAATCCGATAGCAATACCGACAAAAACACCTCCGAAGCTGATGTAGAGAAACTGCCAGCCGGCATCCCACAACGAAAATGCTCCTGTCATAACCGCTACAACAGCGCATTTGTAAGCTATAAGTGCAGAGGCATCATTCAGTAAGCTCTCTCCCTCCAATAGAACAATCAATCGCTTGGGCAGGGCTATACTTTTGGTGATACTACTAGCCGCAACCGCATCGGGAGGGGATACGATAGCCCCCAGCACAAAGGCCAAACCCCAGCCAAATCCAGGCAACACATGGTGGACAAAAACAGCAACGATAGTGGTTGTAAGAAATACGAGGATAACAGCGAGAATGGATATTTTCGAAAACTCCTTCTTGAAATCGGGAATAGAAGTATTCCAGGCTGCATCAAATAAAACAGGCGGTAGCACCACATAAAAAATCATCTCCGGACTGACATCTATGGTAGGCAATAGACCTGTCAGGCTCAATAACAGACCTACAAGTACCAATAAGATCGGCAGTGCTAGTTTTATCCGTTCCTTGACAGAAATAATAACGATTAAAATAATGGATACCCAGATAATTTTCTCTAACTCTTGCATAGTCTACTCTATTAGACCGCAAAAGTAATTAGCCAAAACTCCCTGACTATTGACCTAAGTCAAAAAGGAAAAGTCTATTTATTCCATCTTTATTTAAAAAGATTGAATATGGCAAACGTTATCAAAAAAAATAGAAAAGGGAATTCTTTCTTAAGAATACCATTCGCTTTGGTAAGGTGGTTATTAATGGTAGACTTGCTAATACCCAACAACTGACTTATCTCTACATAACTCTTGCCCTCTAATTTAAAAAGGATATATACCTGTCTACATTGGGGTGGCAGCTTATCGATAGCACTCATCAATCGCTCTTCTGTCTGCTTGAAAATAATATCTTCTTCAATATGCCCGTACAGTTCGGAGTAATTACGCACAAATTCTGCCCGGTACCGCTCATCAACACTTTGCTTCCGGAAGTAATCATAGACTAAATTTTGAGCTATTTTGAAAAGGTAGCCCTTAAAAGACTGATCGACATCGATCTGCTCGCGTTTCTCCCAGACCCGGAAAAAGAGATCCTGTAAAAGCTCTTCGGCAGTATCTGCCTGTCCAAGGAGACGTATCAACCGGCCCAATATCCGGGGGCTATATTCTGTGTAGAGTGCGTCAAATGCGGCGTAATCTCCCCTCTTCAAAAGCAATAACTGCTCTCGCTCCTGCATATCGCTACTAAAACTATTCCTCCTGAACATGTGACCTACCCTATTTTGCCTCATCATGTTGCCTCTACCGACACAACCGATTGGGGGTCAAATATAAATCATATTCAAAAACAATACAAGTCTATTATCGCCTAGGTTAAATAGCTCATTATGCGGCTACCGTCTCACTGTAACCGATCTGGAAACTGCTCTACTTTCCCGATACTCAATTGCTGCATCAGTTGGTACAGTTGGGCTTTGAACAAATTAATAGTATGGGTACCTCCTGCTTCGCCCAATGCTCCTACACCATACATAAACGGTCTCCCCATAAAGTTGAATGCAGAACCTACAGCATGCGCTCTTCCTAAATCCACCCCCGAACGGATACCTCCGTCCAGCATAATCGTCATTTGCTGTTTATACCGTTCATTACCTGCCAAACGCATCAGCGAATGTATGGAAGACTCTGCTGCATCTAACTGTCTCCCGCCATGATTGGATACAATAACCCCATCTACACCAATATGTAATGCGTCTTCCATATCTTCTTCTGTAGCGACCCCTTTCAACACCAGCGGTCCCTTCCAGATATCGCGGATAGCCTTGATTTTATCAACAGTAACTTTACCTGTAAACGTGCGATTCATAAACTGACCAAGCTGTGCCAGATCGAGTCCTTTTTCCATATAAGGTTTTAGCGTAGCAAATGAAGGGATACCATGCTGTAAAGTCTTGATTCCCCAGGTCGGACAACGCATCGCCTGTAATATCGTAGAAGGCGTTAACTTCGGTGGCATAGACAATCCGCTTTTTATCTCCCGGTAACGGAGTCCAAAAGAAGGTACATCAACCAATACCACCAATACGGGACATTCAACATTCTTCAATCGTTGTAAAATATCATCACGCAAACGGTTTTCAGTAGGGTGATACAACTGGAACCAGGCCTTACCGTCCGAAACTTCGGCTATGCGTTCAATGCTCGCTGTGGATACTGTACTAAGAATGTAAGGGATATCCTGAGCTGCAGCAGCACGCGCAAGTATCTCTGGAGCATTGGGCCACATAAGTCCCTGTAAACCGATCGGGGATATACCAAAAGGAGCACTATATTTCTTACCGAAAAGCTCTACAGACATGTCTATCGTTCCGACTTCCTGTAGATAACGGGGCTTTAGAAAAACGGAGTCAAAATCATGCTCGTTACGAAGTAGGTTTAACTCTTCGTTACAGCCACCTTCTAAATAGTCAAATGCAAATTTAGGTATACGGGACTTTGCTTTTTTCTTCAGGTCCGCTATAGAGGGGTATTGTGGGTTATATAACATATTGGTATAGTGACAAATTGAAATATAAAAATAGATTTTTTTTCGATTTTCACATAACACAATATTACCCAATCGATACGTATTATTAACACCGCAGAAGCCGGGAAGCTCCTGCGGTGTTCTATCCTTAAATTTGCTCGATATTAAATCCAGCTTCTTTGACAACTTCCACGACCTTGTCGGCACTAACACTGTCCGAACTTACCGTAAGTACCTTGTCCTTATTCGTAGTATCAACTTCCCATGATGCGATCCCCTCGACTTTATCCAGATGTGGGGTCACTTTCGTAACACATCCACCACAGTTGATATTGGTTTTAAATTGAAATTTTTGAGTTTCCATTGTATTATTGATTTATGAGTATTTAAATAATTGTGTTTATTTTTTGAGTTTGAGACGTAAACTATTGCTCACCACACTGACACTGCTCAGCGCCATAGCCGCCCCTGCGATCATTGGATTCAACAAGAAGCCATTGATCGGATAGAGTAATCCCGCTGCCAGGGGAATACCAATTAGATTGTAGATAAAAGCCCAGAACAGATTCTGCTTTATCGTCGCCACAGTCTGCTTAGAGATTTTAATCGCTTGTGGGATTTTCAACAAATCGGACGAGATGATCGTCATCTTGGCCACATCCATTGCAATATCCGATCCCTTGCCCATCGCGATACTAACATCCGCTGTCGCCAGTGCACTACTGTCATTAATCCCATCACCGACCATCGCTACAACATGTCCCTGAGCCTGTAGCTCTTTTACAAAATCGGCCTTTTGATGCGGTAGCACTTCCGCCCGGTAATCTGCAATTCCCGTTTGTACGGCAATCGCAGCAGCAGTCGAGTGATTATCTCCAGTCAGCATGTACACCGATATACCTTTGAACTGAAGCTCTTTAATCGCTTTTTTGGAGGTATCCTTGACTTGGTCCGCGATAGCCATAATCCCAAGCACACTATGCTCATTGGCAAACCAGATAACCGTCTGAGCCTTATCAGCCCAAGTATTGGCAAGTTCTGACACCTCTTTAGGAATCTCTACCTGGTAGCTAGCCAGAAGAGCAGGATTGCCCACAAGATACTTCTGCCCATTTAAAACAGCTTCTACACCTTTGCCCGTAATACTCTCAAAACGATCTAAGGGTACCGAATTATAACCTTCTAAATGATTGACAACTGCATCCGCCAAAGGATGCTCTGATTTCCGCTCGATAGAAAAAAGCACCTGCTTGATTTCCGGAGCTCCTTCTTTCCAATATTCGGAAACGACTTTAGGCTTACCTTCTGTAATCGTCCCGGTTTTATCCAAAACTATAGCGGTAATATTTTTTGACAACTGTAGACTTTCGGCATCCTTAATTAATATCCCGCTTTCAGCGGCTTTACCTACACCTACCATAATAGCTGTTGGAGTAGCCAGTCCCAGCGCACAAGGACAGGCGATAACCAATACCGTGACGGCTGATATCAATCCCATTACCCAGGCATTGTCTCCTCCTAGCACGCCCCAGAGTATCGCTGTTACGATTGCAATACCGATTACTACAGGTACAAAGACCGCTGCAATCTTATCTACCAATTTCTGCACCGGAGCTTTGGAACCCTGTGCGTCCTGCACCATCCGGATAATCTGTGCCAACATGGTATCTTTACCCACCTTGTCCGCCTTAAATTGAAAACTACCCTTTTGATTGATAGTCCCCGCATACACCCGGTCTCCCTCTTTCTTTTCTACGGGAATAGGTTCTCCGCTCAACATACTCTCGTCGACAAAGGAGCTCCCACCATTGACACGGCCGTCTACAGCTATTTTCTCGCCCGGTTTTACCAGTACAGTATCCCCAACCACCAGCTGCTCGATCGGAATAAGTTGTTCCTCGCCATTGGGCAAGATGACCAATACTGTCTTGGGCTGCAATCCCATGAGCTTTTTTATAGCAGAAGAAGTATTGCCTTTTGCTTTTTCTTCCAGTAGCCTTCCCAATAAGATAAAAGCGATAATCACGGCTGCAGCTTCAAAATACACATGCGCCTCGACTCCTCTCTTGGTCAAAAAGTCCATCGCTACCATATTAAACAGACTAAATACGTAAGCGATACCGGTGCTCAATGCCACTAAGGTATCCATATTCGCTTTTTTATGCTGCAGCTGTTTCCAGGCATTGACAAAAAAGTCCTTCCCAAACCACAGTACAACCGGTGTCGAGAACACCAGCATGATCTCATTGGCATAAGGCATATTCATAAAGAACATACCGATAACGACCACAGGCAAAGAAAGTACGATAGCACCTATCGTCTTACGCTTGAGGTCTGCATATTTTCGTTCATGGATTTCTTCCAGAACTTCCTGCTGTTTCTCTTCCTCCGCAATCAGTATATCGAAACCGATCTCCTGAAGAGCCTGTTGCAGTTTCGCAGGATCAGCATGCCCTTCCTCAAAATTGACAGTAACCGTAGCCGTAGCAAAATTGACAGATGCATCTATGATTCCATCCACGGTCTGTGCCATGCTCTCTACGCTCGAAGCACAGCTCGCACAGCTCATATTCAGTACCGGAAAGGATTTTTTTATTTGTTTTGATTCTAATACTTCCATAATTCCATATGTATTTTGACCTTACAAAGGTGGGCAATCATCGCTCGATTGTATTATAGTATTTGGGAAATGTGTTATAGAATTACGAAGAAGCCAATGCCAGCAGGTCTTCTTTGGAAAGACTATTGAACCAGTTTGCATCGGTACCGACCAGATCACTGGCCAGCTTTTGTTTGCGCTGTTTGAGGTCTATTATTTTTTCTTCAATGCTGTTGGTACAGATAAGGCGTACCGCTGTCACTTTTTTATCCTGCCCGATACGGTAGCTCCTATCGATAGCTTGATTTTCTACCGCCGGATTCCACCAGGGGTCCACCAGGTACACATAGTCAGCCCCCGTTAGATTCAACCCTATCCCTCCTGCCTTCAGGCTGATAAGAAATACACGGATGGAATCATCATGCTGGAACTCCGAAACGATGGCTTTGCGATTTTTAGATTGCCCCGTAAGATAAGAATAGGCAATATTATTTTGATCCAACCGCTCTTTAACCAAATCCAGCATTCCTACAAACTGTGAAAAAACAAGTATTTTGTGCGCCCTCATCTTACCCTTGATCTGCTCTATAAGCACATCGATCTTAACACTATCTGCGGCGGAGTACCCTTCCTGCAATAGTGCAGGTGAGTTACATAACTGCCGAAGGCGGGTCAGCGAAGCTAGAACATGCAGGCGGTCCTGATCCAACAGGTCAGTATTGGTGCCGTTGATATAGTTGCGGACTTCCTCTTCATACGCTGAGTAAATAGTACGTTGCGCTTCGCTCATATCGCAATAAATGACGGATTCCGTTTTCTCCGGGAGTTCATGCACCACCTGTCGCTTGGTCCGTCGCAATATAAAGGGAGCAATCTTTTGCTCAAGCTCTACCGCCCGTCGTCTGAATTCGAATTGGTCTATTGGTGTGGCATAAGTATCTTTGAAGAATTGCTTACTTCCAAGCAAGCCAGGACAAGCGAAAGAAAATAATCCATAAATATCGAAGGTGCTATTCTCTACAGGAGTACCTGTCAGAACAATCCGATTGTCTGACTTTAAAACATTAACGGTCTTATAGCGTTCTGAATTCGGATTTTTTATCAGCTGTGCTTCATCAAGAAATACATACCCAAAGGATTGCGTTCTAAAAAAGCTGATATCCGACGAAAGTATACCGTAGCTAACTAGAATGACATCATAATCTGTGAGTAGCCGTTCTTTTTTAGACCTTGGCACCGCGTTGTAATTAAGCACGCGCAGGCTGGGCGCAAAACGGGCAAGTTCGTCCTCCCAATTGAACAACAGCGAAGTCGGTAAGACAATAAGGTGAGGGTTTGCACTAGATCCAGCCCTGAGGTACAGTAAAAAAGCGATAACCTGAACAGTCTTCCCAAGCCCCATATCATCAGCAAGGCAACCACCAAAACCAAAACGGTCTAAGAAACAAAGCCAGTTAAACCCTTCCTGCTGATAATCCCGTAAGGCAGTTTGCAAGCCAGCGGGGACTTCCACCGCTGGAATAGAGGTTGCTTCTAAAAAATCCTGCCGGAGGGTCGCGAGTTCTTCACGCACTTCGTTGGCTAACACATCTTTCTCAAAATACTCTTCTACTTCAGAAAAACGGATTTTGGGTATATGCAACAGTTCCTTTTCCAGCTGTGCCATACTAAAGTAACGGCTTATTCTATCCATCCACTCATCGGGCAACAGTCCTAATGTACCGTCATCCAATTGGACAAATTTGCTTTTATTTCGAAAAGCGCGCTGAATCTGCCGTATTCGGGCTACCTGTCCGCCAAAATTCATTTTGACATGTACATTGAACCAATCTTTACCGCTATTTACTTTGATATCGACTTTCCCTTTATAAGGATTAATTCCTGTCCCGCCCAGCTCTTGAAACCCTAAAATAGTAATCTCCGCTTCACGCCAGGACTCGAATGCAGCTAAGAACCAGGAATCATCAAAAAACTTATCCTTGTGCAGGTAGAAATACTGCGCGTACTGTAACTGTTCTTCAAAATCGGGATGCTAGCTCAGTATGGTTGCGGTAAAACGGTCTTCGTATTCCGAATCACGGTTCCGTTTGAATCTATTGCCTGCCGCATCCAAAACATAGAGCTGCTTACGCGAATAGACCGGTATTTCAGAATCACCGTAGCGAACCACCGGTGTAAGCGAGATAAAGGTGCCTTCTTTTTGTAAATACAGCAAACGCTCCATCTCTGGTTTATCATCCGCCACCGTTGTAGAAAGGGCTTTATGGATATAAGCGTATTCGATGTCAACATAATCCTCTATGGGATCCAAAAATTGCTTTGCAAAAGCATCGTATTTCGAACTGTGGATCAACAGCGTTTCATTATTACTTTTTAGAAACTGCAGGACATGCAATAGATCGCGATCAGGCACATAGATATACTGCTGTTTAAAGAAGATAAAGCAATCGTTTTTTAAAACCAGTTCGGATATGGGCACAATGGCACCTAAAACAGACAATGCACTATTGACCTCGTAAAATGGTTCTTTCTTGAGGACTTTTAATTTTAACTCGGGCTTGACAACAGCGAGTTTCACAGGAAACAGACTCTTCACAGCGATACTCTCCGAATAACTCCTGTCGTGATAATACACATCTAGTCCCATAGGGTTGGATGCGATAATCTTTAATGCGAGTATCTCGGTAGCGCTGGCTTCGCCCCCAAACCTATTCTGATAACTAAGCAAGGCCGTCAAAAAACGAACGTTATCCATACTATTATCCTGTAATAATTGTTTCGTCAGGTCTACAGGAGTCAATGGGTTTTTCAATTTGCCCTGTTGTGACGTCTCAGCCTCAAATAACAGGAAATTGACCTGATCATAAAACCGGTGCTTGCTCAACACCAATATCCATTTTTTCACATCACTTTGAGATAGATAAACAGGTACAGGCGAATCAGTCCTCGCAAAAGAAGCTTGCTTCAAAAACGATTGGTCCACACGGAGTAACTCCTTTTGCTTACTGAAGATCTGTAGCTTTCCCTCTGCAAACTGCAACTGAAAATAAGTATCCATATCCGTTTCATGCTCTAGTCCGTATCCTCTAGCAAGGCTACGAAGCCTGGTATCGCGGGCCTTAGGATCAAAAAACACACGTAGTTCCTCCCGTTTGAGAATAGCATCCAATACTTCAAACTGATGGATACATAGCTTATCAGACTCGATGCCACAGGTACAGGTCAAGGCTACGGTATCCCTTTCCTGCGAAACGCTGACCTTCGGATAGTCAAGCTCCCCTACATCTTTCGTAAAAACAGCTTCATTCACCTTCATATCCAACGGAACGAAAAGCGCACTATCTTCTAGCGCTAGACCACTAATACCTACCGACAGATGACGCATCAAATCATAAATAGAACATGTCCCTAATGAGATGTCCCTAAGAATGACGACGTGTATTTGCTCCATGCAGTTATTGGGTTCTTATTCCAGCTGTTGTTTATACCGTTGCAATATCCTACTATTTGTGCAGAATACCGCTATCGGGAGCATAAAAAAAGGAGGTGCTCAACGCACCTCCTAAGGAAAAACTAAATTCTGATTAGGGTTTCATATAAGTCTCCGTAAAACTTTTTTCCATCTCCCTAGAGTGAACGGATTTGTTTCGCATAAAGAACCATCCATGTGCGGCATTCGGATAAAGCATCAGCTCAAATTGCTTCCGCTCCTCTTGCAGTGCATCGACCAAACGAATCGTATTGCGCATATGTACATTATCATCCAACGTACCTTGTGCGATGCTCAACTTACCCTGAAGATTTTTAACATAGTGCAACGTACTGGAAGTGTAATATCCCTCTGGATTTTCTGTTGGTGTATCCATAAAGCGTTCGGTATAGGCCGAATCATAGAACTTCCAATCGGTAACCGCCCCTCCTGCTACCCCCGCCTTGAATGTTTCAGGCGCTTTAAGCAGCGCCATTACAGTGATATATCCACCGTAACTGAAGCCTTTTATTCCTACATAATCAGGATCTATAAAGGGGTATTTTTTCTTTATTTCTTCGACGACAAAAGCATAGTCTTTCACTTCCCAGTCTCCAAGGTTGCGATGCATATAATCTTGTCCTTTCTTACCAAAATGTCCAGATCCCCTATGATCGATCTGCACGCGTATCATGTTGAGGGTATCCGCCATCGGGTCGCCAAAACCTCCGTGATAGCCATCCCGAACCGTACCTGCATTCGGACCTCCATAAATCAATACCATCAGTCCATGTTTACGATTTGGATCAAGCTTGGCTGGAAATGAGATGCGCGCAGGGAGCTCGAAGCCATCAGCTGTCCGGAACCTCAACAGCTCGGTCCTAGAAGCCTGCCCCTGTAAGCGATCATAATCCTTTCCTTTACTATCGGCGAGTTCACGGATTACTTTGCCTTTGTTATCGAGAATAGCGATACGTTCAGGCGTCTTATAGTTGCTATAACTGCTAATAAAATAGCTAGCATCAGGAGAAAGTTGCGTTTTGTGCGTATATTCTCCAAAGGTAAGCCGGTCTATCTGTCCGTTCTTTAAACTTACTTTGTACAAGTCATCGCGGGTAGAGTTCTCCCGATTGCCGGTGATATACAATACACCTTCTTTCTCTTGAACCTTATCAATACTCTTCACAGTCCATTCACCTGTCGTCAAGGGACGTACCAGTTTTCCACTTCTATCGTAAAGATAAAGGTGCATCCAGCCCGTCTTGTCGGATTGAACCAAGAACTGCTTGCTATGAGGCAAGAACGTAATTTTATCCTTTTGATCTATCGCTACCCACGTTTTTTGAGTTTCAGCATAGATACTACGTTTCTTACCCGTGCGTGGATCTACGGCAGAGACAACTAGCGAATCCTGACCTCTATTCAGCCATTGTACGTAAAGCTCATCAGACTCGGGGGTCCATAATGGCTGTCCAAAATACTGATCTTCCTTGGGATCATAGTCCGCCCAAATCACGGCATCCTCTTCTAAACTATAGATTCCAACACTGACATCGGGGTTTTTATCTCCTGGAAGTGGGTAATAAACAGGAACCTGTACAACATGCTGCGCCGTATCCACCGCCATATAATGAACAGGGACCTGCGTATCGTCAAAACGCATAAAGGCTATTTTCTTGCTATCAGGGCTCCACCAAAAAGCACGGTAGTTCATATCTCTACCAAGAATCTCTTCATTATAGATCCAGGAAGACCAGCCATTATATATAGCAGCGGCCCCATCGTTTGTCAGCTGCTTGACTTCGCCGTTATCGATGTGGTACAAAAAGAGATTGCCCCCTTTCGTATAAGCCAGATGGCTCGAATCAGGAGAAAGCATGGTATTTTGCATATCCCGTAATTGAACTTCTTTCTTCCCATTCCTTGCCGCAATGCGTACATCTCCATTCTTGGCAACAGAAATAGCACTCGGAGTATAGCTTGTAGGTACCTGTTTAGTTTGCTCCTTACCAGTCTTAACATGAATCACTACATTTTCCGAGCCTGTCCCTGTGGAAGATTTCCGAAAGAATGCATAATGATTGTTATCTTCCCATCTGTAGTTGCTCAGCCGATTGACGTAATCATAAGGTGAGTTGCTCGGGACCTGCGCTACCGCAACGCCTATTCCACAGGCACCAATCACTGCTAATGTTTTAATCCAACTCATTCGATTACTTTTTAAGCTCTGCCTCCAACATTTTCTTTAACTCAGGATCACTAGGTCTAGGTGCGTCCGATGTTACAACCTTACCTTCTTTATTGAATACCATAAAACGTGGAATTCCCTTGATTTTATAATCTTTCGTAATCTTTGAATTCCACCCGCCAGCGAACAACTGTACTCCGCCCAGGCGTTCATCCTTGATCATTTGCTTCCATTTTTCCTTGTCCTTCGCTTCATCAACGGATACCGATATGATGACGATATCTTTACCTTTTACAGCTTCTTCCAATTCTCTCAATGCAGGAAACTGTGCCTTACAAGGCCCACACCAGGTAGCCCACACATCGACCAATACAACTTTACCTTTATAATCACTCAGAGAAATTTGCTTACCATTGGCATCAGGGTAAGTAAAATCAGAAGCTTCTTCCCCCGCTTTACTTTGATAAAGTTTAGCTCCTAAATCTTCTAATACCACCTTCTGTGTAGGGACATCAAAATATTGTGCATTTTTCTCTGTAAATGCCGTAAACTGATCATAGGTCTTGATCATAGGTAAACGCCCTTTTATTAAATAAGCAGCTTTCTGCTCATTTGTACTTAGGTAGGGCAATAAGACCTCGTCATCTTTGATATCATGCTGCCGCGCGATATACCCTATATACATACCTACAAAACGGTCTCCGTAAAGATATTTCATCACGTTATTACTCGCGAATTTATCTTTTTGTACAAGCGTAGAATAAATAGCTGGTCGTTGCACCGACGCATCAGGATGTGCTGTCCGCGGGGTGCTCAGAAAGTTGAGCGCATAGAAATCCATGCTCATACGTGCGTAATCCTTCATCAAAGCATTAAATGCTACATTTTTGGTATTGACCTGCTTTTGAAAATCAGTAACGATTTTGTCTGCATTTTCCATTGCCGGAAAAAAATCAACATACGTGCTTCTTACCTTATTAAAGTAAACAGCTTTACCTTTTATCTCATTACTCAATGTGTTCCATTGCTGTAACTGTTGGTTTTCTTCGGAAAGACTTCCCAATAGCTCACTCTGTATCCCCGTGATATTCATTTGGATATTCTCTCCCTTCTTGATATAGAAATCAAACTGACCATCCATCAGTGAGGGAGCTCCAACAGCATAGAAGCCTTCATAACTCGGTGTAAATAAAAAGCCGTAGCTACCATCTGCTGCGATGTCTGTCTTAGCAATAGAAACCGGTGCCCCATGCTCAATCCGCATCAGCTCTATATTCGTATAGCGTACAGATCCTGGTTCGATGACCCCTTGAACACTACTCATCTGTGCCATTAAGCTACCTCCGGCAACCATACTGATCAACGTCAATATTATTTTCTTCATAGTTGTTATTGATTATATTATTTTGCTTGTATCTGAAATTATTCCCAACCTGGGTTTTGTGTTAACTTGTTCCCGGGCTTGATCATTTCCGTCAACGGAATCGGGTACAAATAATGCTTGTTCAAGAATATCCGCTGTTTTGCTATATTTTTGACCGTATAAGTCTTAACGTTGGTTATAGGATTACGTGCAATCTCCATCTTTTTGATGGGATTGGTTGTTGTGTTGAACAGTTGCGTTGCCAATTTCCAACGCTTTACGTCGTGAAAGCGGAAGTCTTCAAATGCCAACTCTATCCGTCTTTCCTGACGGATCGCCTCGCGCATCTCGTCCTTAGATAAGCCTACCCTTAGATTCGGCATCTGTGCGCGACTCCGTACTTTGTTGATCGCCTCATAGACTGTAGCACCCGGTCCCGCACTTTCATTCTGCGCTTCAGCATAGTTTAATAAAACCTCTGCATAACGCGCCAAGGTCCAATTTTGTGAAGAACGTACATTTGCATCCGCAAACTGAATACTTTCGTCCGTAAATTTCTTTAGATAATACCCCGTATTACTGACCCAGCCACTGATCATTCCTCCGGAAAGTGCCAGATCAAGTCCCCCATTATAAAGTTGCATGGCCCGACCTCGAAAACTAGCCCCATCGTACAAAACGGTAGCTGCAAAGCGTGGATCACGACCTGCATACGGATTGTTCGGATCATATCCCGAATTTGGATCACTGATTGACAAACCTGTCGCCTGCATCTGATAAGCATCCACTAGATTCTGGGTGGGTAGCGTCGCTCCACGTCCGCCAAAAGCTGGCGGTTGATTATTCGAGTCAAACATGTGTCCCCGCTCTGCCCTGTTTTCGTTATGCTGAACGGAGAGAATTACCTCCGCATTCATCTTGTTTTTACCCGAAAATACAGTAGCGTAATCCGCTGGTAGATTATAAATCCCTAGATCCATAATATCCTGAGAGGTTGTAGCTGCATCTGCCCAGCGCTCGGCTATCATCTCGACACGGGCTTTGTAAACCAATGCGGCTCCTTTGGTAATTCGTCCCCAGTCGGATGCAGCATAACTTTTTGGTAATACCTTAGCTACCTCCTGAAACTCCTGAATTAAAAAATCCTGAAAAGCCGTGAGTGACGCGCGCTCTACAAACGCCTCCTCTCCAATGGACTCCTGCGCAGTTGTGATAATGGGTAATGGTCCAAACCACTGCATCATGTCATAGTAATAGTATGCCCTTAAAAAGCGGATTTCCGCCTTCATGCGCTGATTCAGTTCCTGATTACCGGGAACCTGATCTACTTTCTGGATGAACTCATTCGCTCTACGGATAAAAGTCCAACGGTCAGAAGTCCACATCCTGTTCAAAGGTGAATTACTCGCATCATAATTACCCAACCAATAGGTATTAAACACAGCACCGTTCACCTCGGCATCATCCGTCAGATTAGACAATAAATTACCGGTGAATACACTCGCATTATAGTGTGGCAAAGAAAAACCAGAACTTAGTTTGGAATAAAAATTGGCTGTATAAACCAACACCATATCCTGATTTTGCCACATCAGAATATCGGTTACCTGATCTGGAGGCGTAATATCCAAAATACTATTACAACTGCTCAGACTCAACCCTATAGATAATAACCCGATATATTTTATTTTTCTTAAATTCATTTCTCGTCTTCTTTTGTATTAAAAGGATAAACTAACACCAAAACCTATATTCTTTTGGGTGGGATAAAATGCTCCGTTAGTACCACCATTACCAACATTAGGTGTTTCTGGGTCTACTCCCCCCTCGACCGTAGTCCAGGTAAATAGATTCGAAGCCTGCACATACACCCGCATAGTGCGCAGATGAACTGATTTCAACAATTCAGAAGGCACTTGATAAGAAAGTCTTAAATCGCGTAGCCGAAGGAAATCGTCTTTTTGAAGATAGCTGTCATTACGTTTATTGTTATTGGTCGAGGTTCCTCGTCTTGGATATCGAGCCCCTTCATTGCCAGGTCTCCAGGTATTCTCATACATATAAGCCCAGGTTGGGGTATTGCTATACTGAATATAGCCTCCTAGACCCGCGTTAAAGAATGCTGTCAACATGAAATTTTTATAGTGAACATCAAATCCCAGACCTAAGTTATAGGGAGGAAAACCATAATTATCGTGCCTATACTGGTCTTCGGCTGTCAATTTTCCATCTCCATTGAGATCATTGAATTTTAAGTCTCCCGGTTTTATAGTTTTGTTTTTCATACCGTCCTGATCAACATGCCAGGCATCAATATCGGCCTGATTCTGGAACAATCCCGCACTTTGATACACCAATATATTATTAACAGAACGCCCTTCCATACGTTCATAATCCGGTAATTCGGAAGTTCCTTGATCAACATAAACCGAACGCACAAACGTAAAGTTCCCGTTGACCCCCAACTTCCAATCCGCATTGAACTGATGCTTGCTGGATATATTGAAGTCTATACCCCGGTCACGCATCTTCGCAAAGTTTTCTATCGGCGCACCAATACCAAATGTCTGCGGCAATGTTACAGCTTTACTCAACAGAATATCATAGCGGTTTTTTTGAAATACATCAACGACAAACCCTAGCTTTCCATTCCATAATGTAGCCTCTAAACCGATATTCTCCTGTCTATTCTTTGCCCAGGAGATACCGCGGTTGGGCATGGTACCGTTAGCTAAAAAGAAGGTAGGAGCAAAGGAAGTCCCAAACATATAAGCACTTGGATATTGATTATCAGTGTTAGCGATCTTATAAGTATAATAGTAAGAGTTAGCACCTATGGCGTCATCTCCTGTGAGTCCTATGGAAGCTCTCAGCTTTAACGCATTGACTGTCCCGCGTAAAGGTTCGAAGAATTCTTCTTTGGATATATTCCAGGCGGCTGACGCTCCTGGGAAGAATCCCCAACGATGACCAGGTGCGAAAATTGTAGATCCATCAAAACGAAAACTTCCCTCCAAGAAGTAACGCTCATCGTAGTTATAGTTAACACGCCCAACATAGCCTAAGCGTGCCGACTGTGTACGCTTACCAGAAGTAACCTCTCCTG
>JAITLW010000332.1 GCA_031277715.1 Sphingobacterium sp.
CCAATAGAGTTAGAACATATCAACAAGTTTGTAGATGGCGCTGCTGTAAAAAAAGTAGGAGTACTAAATTACGAGATTACAAGTCAGCTGCTCGATGGTCTGAAGTCTATTCCAGAAGGAAAGGTGTGTACGACAATCTTGGAGCTATATAACAAGGATGCTATTGTCGTGGAGCCTGCCGGTGCATTATCTATTGCGGCCTTGGAGTTTCACAAAGAGGAGATAAAAGGAAAAAAAGTCGTCTGTATCGTATCTGGAGGGAACAACGATATCGATCGAATGAGTGAAATTAAGGAGATGTCCTTATTATACGAGGGGTTTAAACATTACTTTATTGTACGTTTTCCACAACGTCCAGGAGCATTGCGGCTACTCGTCACCGAAGTACTAGGTCCTAAGGATGATATTACCCGTTTTGAATACATCAAAAAGACAGAACGGGAACGTGGCCCTGCATTAATAGGTATTGAACTCAATGACCCTAAAGATTACACCACATTCATTGAGAAATTAAAAGCGTATAAATTTGACTTCATAGAAATCAATAAAGATCAAACACTTTTCGAGTATTTGGTATAATACAAAAAAGAAGGCTGTCGTACGACAGCCTTCTTTTTTGTTATTACTTCCCTTTTAGATGTTTCTCTAAAAATTGGTCCTGTTCCCACAGTAAGTGAAAAATATTCTCCTTAGCCGCATAACCATGTGACTCCCGAGGCAAAATAACCATCCGTACCGGAGCACCAAGATTCTTCAAGGCTTGGAAATAGCGTTCGGTCTGTAGAGTAAAAGTTCCAGGATTATTATCTGCGGCGCCATGCACCAACAACATTGGGGTCTTCATACGATCAGCGCTCATAAACGGTGACATTGTCATATAAAGTTGTGGATCGTCCCAGAAATTGCGTTGTTCGCTCTGAAAACCAAAAGGTGTCAATGTCCGATTATAGGCACCAGACCGAGCTATACCAGCGGCAAAAAGATTCGAATTGGAAAGCAAATGAGCTGTCATAAATGCACCATAGGAATGTCCCCCTACGGCTACCTTTTTACGGTTGATATATCCCAATTTATCGACAGCGTCAATAGCGGCTTCTGCATTTGCTACAAGCTGTGGGATAAAAGTATCATTGGGTTCCTGCTTACCCTCTCCTACAATTGGGAACGCAGCATTATCTAAGACGGCATAGCCCTTAGATACCCAGTAAATGAAAGAACCGTAGCTAGGAAACGTAAATTCCTTAGGATTAGCAGTGCTCTGCCCGGCAGTGTTTTTGTCTTTATACTCACGTGGGTAAGCCCAAATAAGCAAAGGTAGTTTTTCCTTACCACTGACATCATAGCCCGCTGGGAGATACAATGTACCAGAAAGTGCCACTCCATCATTCCGCTTATAATTTAACACCTCTTTATGAACCTTCTCTAGAGATTTGAATGGATTTTCGATGTTGGTTACCGCAACCTGCTTACCCGTTTTAATATTCTTGCGGTAAAAGTTAGGGTACTGCGTCGCAGATTGGAGCGAAATTAAAATATCACCTTTTGCAATGTCGATAACCTGAGATATCCGTTCTTGGAGCGCAGACTCTTTAGCAACGTAAAGACGATTCTTCTTTAGCGTCTTAAGATTCAACTCGTCTATAAATGGGAACTCGCCTTGCTGTGTGAAGCCATCCCCTACGAAATAAGCTTTATCTTTATGGATATACATCGTATAGGTCCCGAAATCGTTTTTATCACGAAAAACATTCCCCGGATCGGAATACACATCCTGTCTGTTCCGATCTGCTATCACTTGGCTATGACCTGTAGTTGGATTCAGAAGGAAGGTTTTAACATTTCGGGTATCGTACCATTGTGAAGAGACTAAAGCATAATTATCATCTCCCCAGACAATTCCCGAAAAGCGGTCCTTAATCTTCATGATTGACCTAGGAGTAGTTTCAAACGGAAAATCCCAAACGAAAAGCTCGTCTCTAAACTCGGTCTGCTTATTAGCGTCTCCCCCATCTAAAGCTTCAACAAAGAACAAACTGGCAGGTTTATCCAGGCGCCAAGCTAAAGACCGCTTTCCAGCACGTGTAGATGAAAACCCTTTAGGCATTATCTCTAATAAGGGTATATCGTTTACTTTCTTTATCAACCGACCTTCTAGATCATACACAAAGGTTTCTTGGGGAAAGGAATTATAACCTACAAGATAGGAAAACGGCTTGCGAAGTTCGGATACCAAGACGTACTTTCCATCAGGCGAAATGGTACTCTGTGTATACATCGCGGCAGGTAAAAACTTACGTTGCTCGCCTTTCAAATTCAACCAAACTAGCTCAGAAGTAGATAATGTCTCAAAATCTTGCTCATCCTGCGGATTTTTCAACAAATCCTGATAGGTACGCAGCTGTGATATTTTTCCATCACTAGTCGACACTACTGGTCCTTTGGGCAAATCTTTGCTATGATCGACCAAATTTTTGACAACTGAGGGGCGTCTACTGATTAAAAGTTGCTCCGTATTACGAATCCACTGATAGGGAGCATCCAAGACAGCATTCAACACGTAGTCGGTCAACTGCCGAGCAACCTGTGTCTCCACATCGATCACCCACAAAGAAAGACCGGCATCATTAGTATGTGTAAAAGCAATGTTTTTGCTATCGGGAGAGTATGTTATATTAGCTATCAAGGCATGAGCAGGCAAACCGCTTACAGCATACTCCTGGCCTCCTTCTACAGATTTCAAGCGAAGATTATCAAAATAGGTTTCTGTACTTGATATACTTGCCTTTGCATTTATTCTTAATCCAGCAAGCCTTAACTCTTCTTGTCCAAGCTCGTCTAAAGTTTTGTAAGTAGGTCTATACATAAATAGTACCCACTTTTTGTCAGGGCTCAACCTAATAGCAGGAGGCCGCTGATAGTCTGCCAATGCCATAATCTCAGGAGATGGCTGTTGGAAAGTAACATTCTCCTGGGCATATCCTTTCGAAAATAAGCCTAACATGGGCGCCAGCAACATTACTGCTACTAAGCGTGAAATAAAATTACGGTGAGGGTTCATTAAAAATAAATTAGGTGCTTTCATCATAATATATACTGGTCTGTAAACTTAATGATTCTTATCTGTACTTCTAAAAAACAGGACCTATAATATACATAATTTTCTTGATATCTGCACTAATTTGACCTATTTTTTGACATTAAAAACACCTAAAAAACATACAGTTTAGACTTGTAGATTTAAGTTTACAAAAGCAATTTTAAAGTTATCAACATAGATTAACTACTGTATCACAGCAATTTAATAAAATAACCACCCTACCACGAGCATTTTGGCCGTCTTTCCACTTTGAGTGTGGAAAAGTATGGTTACCTCTCCGGATTAAAATGTAAGATATTTGTTCTTGTTGAGAGTGTCACTCTTCAATAATCAGCGTTTTTTTTACACTTCGGTAAACTCGTCTCCACTATGAAGGAAACTGTTTACGACCAAACTTACATAATAACATGGCAAGAATCATCAAATTTGAGAAAAACGATTGCGCTCCATGCGATCAAGTGTCGGCTTACTTAGATAGAAAGGGTATTTCGTACGAAAGAGTTAATCCGTTTGATTCCCCAGAGTTGGCTGTTAAGTTCAAAGTACGTACCGTCCCTACAGTTATTGTTTTGGATGGTGAAGAAATAAAACATCGCATTATTGGATTCAATCCACAAGAGCTAGAAAACGCTATTGCACAGTAACAAATAAAAGTCATCATAAAAAAACAAGGTTATGATACATTTATATTTTGACAGCAAGACCGGAAATGTACAACGCTTTATCGATAAAGTGGTACAAATAACGGGATGGCAAGCCATCAAGATTCAAAAAGATATGATCATTGAAGAATCTGGGCACCTTATCACTTTTACGACCAACTTTGGAAAGATCCCGCCTTTGACGGAAGAGTTCCTTACGCAAAATAGCAGCAGATTGTTTTCTGTGACTTCTAGCGGCAACCGTAATTGGGGTAGAAACTTTGCAGTAGCTGCGGATAAAGCCGCCGCGATGTATGAAATTCCGTTAGCATTCAAATTTGAACTATCGGGCACAATGGAAGATATAAATCAATTTATAGAAATTATTAAGAATCAATACTATGATAGCAAACGAGGTAGCAAAAAACTGGATATTGCTTAATAACGAAATCATGATTAAGCATGATGACGAGTATAGCCTTCACAAAGACAAAGAGGCTGTACGAGCTTATTTCCTGGAATATGTAAACAAAAACACTGTTTTCTTCTATAACTTAAAAGAGAAAATAGATTATTTAGTAGAGCATAACTACTACATAAATTTCTATCAATGGTTTACATTCGAAGAAATGGAAGAGGTATTTAACTACGTATATGCCAAAAAATTCCGTTTCGAGTCCTTTATGGCCGCATTCAAATTTTTCCAAAGTTATGCATTAAGGGATGATTCGGGTGAAAAATTCTTGGAGCGTTATGAAGACCGCGTTGTAGCTGTTTCGTTGTTTCTAGCCCGCGAAGAAGGTGTGAAGAAAGCGATCGAATACGCCGAGATAATGATCAATCAAGAATATCAGCCTGCTACCCCGACTTTCTTGAATGCTGGAAAAAAACGCTCTGGCGAATTGGTTTCTTGTTTCTTGGATGAAATCGGAGACAATTTGAATGGTATAGGTTATGCTGTTGATTCGGCAATGAAATTATCTTCTATAGGAGGAGGCGTTTCTTTCAATATTTCGAAAATACGTGGTCGTAGTGAAGCAATAAAGGGTGTCGATGGACGCGCTGGAGGTGTATTACCAATCATGAAAATCATGGAAGATACATTCTCGTACGCCAACCAACTGGGACAACGTCCTGGGGCAGGAGCTGTATATTTAAACATCTTCCACTCTGATATTGAAGAGTTTTTAGACTGTAAAAAGATCAACGTAGATGAGAAAGTACGTATCAAATCACTTTCTATCGGTATCATCATACCTGATAAGTTTATGGAACTGGCAGAAAAAGATGAACCAGCATATTTGATTTAC
Source organism: Sphingobacterium sp. (assembly GCA_031277715.1). GTDB lineage: Bacteria > Bacteroidota > Bacteroidia > Sphingobacteriales > Sphingobacteriaceae > Sphingobacterium. Next base: position 5,049 of record JAITLW010000332.1, read on the forward strand.
CCACACACTGTGGTGCAAGAATATGGTCAATATCTAGATGAAATGGATATGGACTTGATGTACGACGAGTTGATTACAAATCCTAATGTAAAGAAGAAGAAAATCAACGCTCGCCACATGTTGGTAAAGATTGCTCAAACGCAAAAAGAGTCAGGCTACCCTTATATTTTCTTCAAAGAAAACACGAATAAAGAACATGCATTGAATGGCTTAGGTAAAGTGAAATTCTCTAACCTATGTACAGAAATCATGCAGATATCAGAAGTATCTGATATCAATATCTATGGTAAAGAAGATACTATCCGTTACGGTATATCTTGTAACCTTGGTTCATTGAACATCGCCACTGTGATGGACAATAAACGTATCAAAGAAACCGTAAAAACAGCGATGCGTGCGCTTACGGTAGTAACAGATGTAACGGATATCGAAATGGTACCTTCCATTGCTAAAGCAAACCGCGAATTACACTCGGTAGGTTTAGGTGCAATGAATTTACATGGATTCTTAGCAAAAAGCTTCATCATGTATGAATCTCATGAGGCTTTAGACTTTGCGAATACGTTTTTCATGATGATGAACTACTACTCGCTAGAAGCGTCTATGGAGATTGCAAAAGAACGTGGTAGAACATTTGTAGGCTTTGAAAAATCAGCATATGCAGATGGAACCTATTTTGACAAATACCTAAATAGAGACTACCTTCCGACGACAGACAAAGTGAAGGAACTGTTTGATGGTATTCATGTCCCTACAATCGAGGATTGGCAAAATCTAAAAGCACAAGTTGCTGAACACGGAATCTACCATGCATACCGTTTAGCAATTGCGCCGAACCAATCTACTTCGTATATCATGAATGCAACTGCTTCTGTAATGCCGATTGTAGATATTATCGAAGTGCGCGAATATGGAGATAGTACAACTTATTATCCAATGCCATATTTGACTAATGACAACTATTTCTATTTCAAATCGGCATATGACATGGATCAAATGAAGGTCTTAAAGCTGATCTCGGTTATCCAACGTCACATTGATCAAGGTGTATCTACTATTCTTCATACCAACTCAAAGGATAGCACACGCGATTTAGCAAAGTATTATATCTATGCACATAAATTAGGACTGAAATCATTATATTATACACGTACGCGGAAATCAACCATCGAAGAGTGTATTTCTTGCTCAGCCTAATAGCACAAAGATATACGAACTTAGGTTCGAAATAACACACAACAAATCGGGAGAATCCCACAACAAGGCTTCTCCTGATTTTTACTTTTTAATTCTTAATTAGTACATGAACAAACAATTTACAGCCGTCAACTGGAATACACCTGATAATGATTATGCACTCATGTTCTGGGAGCAAAATATCAAACAATTCTGGATTGACACAGAATATATACCCTCTAAAGATATCGATAGCTGGAAAGGCTTAAGCTGGGACATGAAAGAGTGCTATAAAAAGGCACTAGGCGGATTGACCTTGTTGGATACGCTACAAAGTCACACCGGTATGCCTAAGATTATAGACCATATCGACTCCTTACAGAATAAAGCAGTACTTTCGTATATGTGTATGATGGAAGCAATACATGCGAAATCGTATTCGACTATATTCACGACAGTATCTACAACCAACGAAATCAATGATGTATTTGGCTGGGTGTCGCAAAACAAATTCTTACAATTTAAAGCCAATACTATCGATAGCTATTATCGTGGTATAGACAAGCAAAATCCTACGGACGAGGAGCTGTTTATGGCCTTGGCTGCTTCTGTTCTGTTAGAATCTTTCTTATTTTACTCTGGTTTCTTCTTACCGCTATGGTTGTGTGGTCAAGGACAGATGGTGGCGTCTGCAGATATTATCAAAAAAATCGTTGCTGACGAATCCATACATGGGGTATTTGTAGGATTAATGGCTCAAGAGGTATTCGCTAAATTGCCGAATAAAGAACAAGTAAAACAACGTTTCTTAGATCTTCTTAACGAGCTTTATGAAAACGAAATCAAGTATACGGAGGAACTATACACTGTAGTAGGATTGACTTCTGAAGTAAAGGAATATGTTCGCTACAACGGAAACAAAGCATTGATGAACCTCGGTTTTGATCCTATCTTTGAAGTAAAACAGGTTAACCCTATTGTATTGAACGGATTAAATACCGAAACAACACAACATGACTTCTTCTCGAAGAAATCAACGAACTATGAGAAATCTATGGAAATCGTTCATCTAAAACATGAAGATTTTGAAATGGATGCGACAGTAAATATCTAACCGTCGTCCATACTTATAAAAAGAAAGGCCTCGATCTAGATCGAGGCCTTTTCTTATATAAAAAAATAGTTATAGATTTCCTTTTTTCATCTCACTCACGGCGTAATCAACAGATCGAGCAGAAAAGGCCATATAGGTCAAAGAAGGGTTTTGTGTAGAAGTAGATGTCATACAGGCGCCATCAGTAACAAATACATTCGGTACGGCATGCATTTGGTTCCATTTATTCAAAACTGAGGTCTTAGCATCATGGCCCATACGCACGCCTCCCATCTCGTGAATATCCAGTCCTGGGGCCTGCCAAGCTTCATCTCTTCGAATATTACTAAAGCCAGCAACCTTGAACATTTCTTCCATTGTATCTAGATAATCACGCTTCATCTTGTTGTCATTCTCATCGTAATCGATCGAAATCTTTAACAACGGAACTCCCCAATCGTCTTTCTTATCCGTATCCAACGCGACGTAACTAGTGGCCTTCGGGATAGTCTCCCCCATCATATGTGACCCTACCGTCCAATTGCCCAACTGTGGGTTCAGTAATGATTCTTTTAATTCTTGTCCTAATCCGGATTGCACAGACTGCGCAGAACGCGAAGCACCAAAACCTGCAGCATAACCGCGCAGATAGTCTGTCTCCTGCTTATGTAAATTTCGAAAACGAGGTATATACCCGCCCCCGGCCGGATTTCTACCGGCTGTCTTATAATCCAACAAGCCTTCGTACTCGGCATATACGCGTGCGCTATAGTTATGGAAAGCCACATACTTGCCTAAGGTCTCACTATCATTTCCCAAACCACTCGGAAAACGATTGGAAATAGAGTTTAAGAGTATCAGATTGGTATTTATGGCAGCCGCATTTACGAAAATTATTCGAGCATAGAACTCGATTTCCTCTTTGGTATTTCTATCGATTACTTTAACGCCTATGGCCCGGCCCTTGCCCTCATCATATAGAATAGAATGCACGACGGAGTCGGGACGCAATGTCATTTTACCTGTCTTTGCTGCCCAGGGCAACGTCGACGAATTAGAGCTGAAATACCCTCCAAAAGGACAGCCTCTTTGACAAAGTGTGCGATTCTGACACTGTGTTCTGCCTTGTTGGATATGTATCGGTTGTGGTTTAGATATATGAGCGCACCGGGCCGATATAACCTTGCGCCCAGGGTATTTTCCTTCAATAGATTGCTTAAAATACTTCTCTACGACATTGAGTGGATAACCAGGCAAGAACTCGCCATCGGGTAGTTCGGGCAAACCATCTTTGTCTCCTGCAATGCCCGCAAAGCGCTCCACATGATCATACCAAGGCTTTAAATCCGCGTAACGAATTGGCCAATCTACCGCGAATCCATCACGGGCAGGTCCCTCAAAATCGAAATCAGACCAGCGTTGAGTCTGTCTGGCCCATAAAAGGGATTTACCCCCGACTTGATACCCTCTAATCCAATCGAAAGGCTTATCCTGAATATAAGGATGCTCTTTGTCTTTAACGAAAAAATGTGCGGCATCCTCATGAAATGCATAGCATTTGCTCACAACAGGGTTTTCCTGCTTCACCTCGTAAGGTAACTCATTACGATGTTCAAACTCCCAAGGATACATATTTGTGGTAGGATAATCCTTGATATGCTTTACGTCCCGTCCCCGTTCTAAAACCAACGTTTTCAAGCCTCTTTCACAAAGCTCTTTAGCGGACCATCCGCCACTTATACCTGAACCAATTACAATAGCGTCATAGGTTCTATCTTTCTCCGAATCTATATTTAGGTTTGCCATATTATTTATGCATTAACTTTTACAGCTCCATCATAACGACCCGGAACTAATTCGTAAATCAACTTATTTTTCATGACGTACTCTGAATTGAGATACCCCTGCAGTGTTCGTCTTTTTAGGATATTGAAGAAAACATCTTCTTTTAAAGTCTGTAAATAGGCAACGCGCTCGGCTTCGGTTTTCAAACCTGCTTTCCGAGCTTGCTCCAATCCGTTTATAAAAGCTTCTTGATCTTCGGGACTATGGCAATCATCCACCATCTTCATTACAAAGAGATGCAAATTCAAATCCTTTGCTCCTGGCGAATCAGTCTTCGGAATAATAGCCTCCACTAGATCTCCAATGAGCGCTTCGTCCTCGGCAGACAGTTTGATATGCTGTAGTTCGATAGACGCACCATCACCACTTCCAGTACAGGAAGACGCTATCATAAGCCCACCTGCCACGATAAAGAGTTGTTTTATTGCTGTTCTTCTATTCATAATATTGAAACGTAGAATCTAATTTAAGTATTTTTATCAGAAAAACGTTTTAGCAAACAGTGTTTTAAACACTTTTTTTAAGTTACACATTAGAAAATGTCTTCCCAAAAAGCTTCTATTGGATATAAAATCATTTTTGGTTAAGTTTGTTTAAGTAGATTTTCTAAAAAACATACATTATTGTAATGTGAAACGCCCCATAACTAAATATCGGGAACACATACCAGCTTGTAAAATAATACGCGCATGATATCATACACAAACGACTGCGAAATAGTAAACACGCCATCCTTAATAAAAAAACATAACGTTATATCAGCTATCCTTGCCAAGGGAACCGTAGAGAAAAGAATTTTAGAAAAAATAATCGAAACAAGTTTATAGTAACAAAGTACAAATCGATCTGCCAACCGACAGACCATAAATATTATATATATGAAAATAATAGCAGTAGGCCGTAACTATATTGATCACGCCAAAGAATTAGACAATCCTGTACCCGATCAACCTGTTATCTTTTTAAAACCTGATACCGCGATACTCAAAGACAACAAAGACTTTTATATCCCTGATTTTTCAAAAGATATTCACTATGAGTGTGAACTTGTCGTTCGTATATGTAATGAAGGCAAACACGTTTCTAAAAAATTTGCTCATAAATACTATGATGCCATTGGTCTTGGTATTGACTTTACGGCACGTGACTTACAAACACAACTCAAATCAAAAGGTCTACCTTGGGAACTTGCAAAATCCTTTGACCATTCGGCTGTAGTAAGTCCACTTATACCAAAAGAGGAATTTGAGGACCTGAGTGCCATTAAATTCTCCTTAACGAAAAATGGTGAAGTGGTACAGTCCGGAAATACCGCTGACATGATTTTCGATATCGACACCTTGATAACATTTGTATCGGGATACATTACATTACGGAAAGGCGATTTAATATACACAGGAACCCCTGCTGGCGTTGGGCCAGTAATCATTGGAGACAAACTAGAAGGATTTATAGAAAACAGACCGATGTTCTCTACACATATCAAATAAATAGCATGAGAAAAATACCGTATCTGATTCTACTCCTGCTTTTGCAGACAAGCCTATCTATTGCCCAGAATAAGGATATCATTACATCTCGTAACTATCCGCAAGGCTATTTTCGAAACCCGCTGAACATCGCAATGGATGCGTCAGGTACATTCGGCGAATTGCGTTCGACACACTTTCATGCCGGAGATGACTACCGCACACAACAAAGGACAGGACTGCCATTGCATGCCGCAGCTGAGGGCTATGTATCCCGTGTACGTGTGCAGATAGGTGGAGGCGGAAACTCGGTGTATATCGACCATCCTAATGGCTATACATCGGTATACCTACATATGGAGGACTTCAACGAAGTACTGACAAATATTGTACGAGCAGAACAATATAAACAACAACGCTTTGATGTAGATATAACCTTAAATAGAAATCAAGTTGTCATGAGCAAAGGCCTATTGATTGGTCGTGCTGGCAATTCTGGAGGATCTGGAGGTCCACACCTCCATTTTGAGATAAGGGATACCAAGAGCCAGAATCCTTTAAACCCCCAATTGTTCGGTTTAAAATTTGCCGACAACTTCAAGCCTACGATTAATAGTATCATGCTTTATGACTTGAATAACTCCTTATTCAACGAAAATACACCACGAAAGTCTCTAGCGGTGAAAGCCGTGCGAGCTGGAGAATATACACTGACTCAAAGCGCCCCATTATTGGTCGACGGACAATTTGGTCTCGGAATCAGTGCTGTCGATAGACATAGGGCTGGTGGTTTTCAAAATGGAGTTTATTCTATTGAGTTGCTGATTGACGGAAAAGCTGTATCAACGGTGGTGTTTGAAGAATTGGATTTTAATAGCTCCCGAGGCATACATTCTTATATTGATTATCCTTACTGGAAAAAAACAAAGGTAAAGATCCAAAAAAGCTTTAAGGATCCTGGGAACCCTATAGAAATCTTCAAAACACTTCCCGAGAAGAGAGGTTTCGAACTTCAAGAAAAAAAGGTTTATGATGCAAAGTATGTTGTCAAAGATATCGCTGGAAATAGTAGTGAACTGAATTTTAAAATTGAAAGTACAGGAAGTACAAAAAGAGCTCCTTACAAAGCTACGGGGACACAGTTCTTTAAATATGATAAAGTGAATTCCTTTGAGCGTAATGATGTAAAAGTCAATATACCCGTAAAGGTACTCTATGATGACTTAGATTTCGAATACGGTACAGCGCCAACACCAGCCAATGGATACTCTATTGTACACAAGATTCATAATAATCTTATTCCTGTATTCCAATCTTACAATCTGGCCATAAAACCAACCACCCTACCTACACACCTACAAAATAAAGCCTTAATAGCATCGTTAGAAAACGGAGCAGAGGGCGGAAGTTTTGAAAACGGTTGGGTATCGGTCAATACCCGTAATTTTGGGAACTTCTACGTCGTTGTAGACACAATCGCTCCCGTAATTACGCCTCGGAATCTGACTTCAGGAAAGAATGTTGCTGCACAACGAAAGATTGACTTTACCATAACAGACAATCTCTCCGGAATACAGTCGTTTAATGGTTACATCGACGGCAAATGGGTATTGATGGAGTACGACTCTAAGAATAGACATCTATGGCACACATTTGATCCTTCACTAACAAAAGGGACACATAGCTTCAAACTCGTTGTTCGGGATTGGAAAGACAATGAAAAGGTTTACGAGGCTAGTTTTATTAAATAAGATTTCATAATTTAGGTGGTTAGCCTATTAATTTATACGACATGTCAGAATTGAAAATTGGAGATCAAGCTCCTGCGATTCATGCGAAGAATCAAAGTGGGGAAATAATAAACCTGTCCGACTACAGTGGAAAAAAGGTCATCTTATATTTTTACCCGAAAGACAATACACCAGGCTGTACCACTGAAGCCTGCAACTTTCGAGACAACTATCAATCCCTCTTAGGAAAAGGGTTCGAAATATTGGGAGTAAGTATCGATAGTGAACAGTCCCACCAAAAGTTCATTAGTAAATTTGAACTTCCTTTCAATTTGCTGGCCGATGAAGATCAGAAAATTGTCAATGATTATGGAGTTTGGGTAGAGAAGAATATGTATGGTAAAAAGTACATGGGAACAGCTCGAACCACCTTCGTTATCGACGAAAAAGGAAAAATAGAACATATCATCAAGAAAGTGGATAACAAGAATGCTTCTCAGCAGATTCTTGATTTATATTAGTTTAATGTTTTATATATTTGCGCCTTATGAGCAAGCAAACAGACGATTTATTTAAGAATATAGTATCACATGCCAAAGAGTACGGTTTCGTATTCCAGTCGAGTGAGATCTATGATGGCCTTAGTGCGGTGTATGATTATGGTCAACTAGGTTCTGAGTTAAAGAACAACCTAAAGACTTATTGGTGGAAATCCATGGTGCAATTAAATGAGAATATAGTAGGTATAGACTCTGCTATATTTATGCACCCTACAATATGGAAAGCATCTGGACACGTCGATGGATTTAACGATCCGATGATTGATAATAAAGACTCCAAAAAACGCTACCGTGCAGATCAGCTTATTGAAGACAAAATCGATCGTTATGAAAAAGACGGAAAATCAGATAAAGCCGCACAGCTCCAGAAAGATCTTGATGACGCACTAAACAACGATGATCTAGCGCGTTTGAAAACTATAATTGAAGAGCATAATATCGTCTGTCCTATTTCTGGAACTAAAAACTGGACTGATGTCAGACAATTCAACCTTATGTTTGCTACCCAAATGGGAGCTATGGCAGATGGCGCTGAACAAGTTTATCTACGTCCTGAGACCGCACAGGGTATCTTTGTAAACTTTCTAAATGTCCAAAAGACAGGCAGAATGAAAGTTCCTTTTGGTATCGCGCAAATTGGTAAAGCTTTCCGTAATGAAGTTATTGCCCGTCAATTTATCATGCGTATGCGTGAGTTTGAACAGATGGAGCTACAATTTTTCGTACGTCCTGGTACAGAACTGGAATGGTATGAAAAATGGAAAGAGACACGCTTAAAGTGGCATTTGGCCTTAGGTTCAGATCCTGCCAAATACCGTTACCACGATCACGTTAAATTAGCGCACTATGCTAACGCGGCAGTTGATATCGAGTATGATTTCCCTTTTGGCTTTAAAGAAGTAGAAGGAATACACTCCCGTACAGATTTCGATCTAAAACAGCACCAGGAGTTCTCCAAGAAGAAGATGCAATATTTCGACCCAGAGATAAATCAGAACTACATCCCTTATGTTGTAGAAACATCTGTAGGATTAGATCGTTTATTCCTAACGGTATTCGATAATTCACTGGTACATGAAGATCTATCTACGGAAGAGAAACAAGACTCTAGAGTGGTATTAAAATTCCACCCCGCGATAGCACCGGTAAAAGCAGCTATCTTTCCGTTGACTAAAAAAGACGGTCTTCCAGAAAAAGCTAGAGAAATCATGAACAAATTGAAGTTAGACTTCAATATGCAGTATGATGAAAAAGATGCCATTGGTAAACGCTACCGTCGCCAAGATGCAATAGGAACACCTTATTGTATTACCGTGGATCATCAAACGCTAGAAGACAATACCGTCACAATCCGTCACCGTGACAGCATGGAGCAGGAACGTGTCGCTATCGACCAACTAAGAACTATAATCGGAGACTTAGTTAGCTGGAATAACCTGTTAGATCAGTTATCATAGATTCTAAAATTTAGCCCTTTGGGGTATCCTTATAGAGCACGCACTATATCTAGTGCGTGCTTTTTTGATCCAACTTATTTGTTGTGAGCAACATATTCCACCTGCCCCACACAAGACCAACCTTTCTAAAGCTACCTTCTTTTCGAACAGCAGAAAAACAAGCTTTCTTGGGAGAATAAAACCATTAAGAATAGCCAGATTATTTGCAAATGTCAATGCTAAACAGTATATTCTTAGTTCATCATTTAAAGGGAAAGAAAGGAGGTATAATCGTAAATGATCATTGTTAACGTCAAAGAAGGCGAATCTTTAGACCGCGCACTTAAGCGCTTTAAGAAAAAGTTCAGTAATACAGGTGTGTTAAAGGAACTACGTGCCCGCCAGGCTTATGAAAAAAAATCTGTAGCTAAGCGGACACAACGAAAAAAAGCTATATATAAACAATCTCTTAATCAAGAGAATATGTAAAGCTATAAAAAACAACAGCGAGTCATAGGCTCGCTGTTGTTCTTATAGTATAATCGAGGAAGGCTAAAGAATAACCTCTTTCAACAACTGTATATAAAAATCGATTCCAGCAGCAATTTCAGCTTCATATATAAACTCGTCAGCGGCATGAGATTGCGCCGAATCTCCTGGTCCAACTTTCAAGGAGGGAATCGGCAACAATGCCTGGTCGCTCATAGTCGGGCTACCATATATTTTCTTTCCAAACTTCAACCCTGCTTTAACGATAGGATGGTCCACAGCTATAGTCGACGGGTTTAAACGCGTGGATCTTGCTGTCACTTCCGATTTAATGTTCTCACGAATAATAGCTAAAACTTCCTCGTTCTGATAAACATCGGTAGTTCGCACATCTACAACGTATCTACATGTTGCAGGCACAACATTATGCTGCGTACCCGCGTCGATCATTGTCACAGACATTTTAACAGGCCCCAAGAATTGAGACTGCTTCGAAAACTGGTATGTTCTAAACCAATTGATATCCTCAACTGCTTTATAAATAGCGTTGATTCCCTCTTCACGTGCCGCATGCCCTGATTCTCCATGTGCTACACAATCCAAGACCATCAGTCCTTTCTCGGCAATCGCTAAATCTAGCAAAGTAGGTTCACCAACAATTGCAAAATCGCAGGGGACAATATGTCTATAAGCCTCCTCAATCCCATTTTTACCAGAAATCTCTTCCTCTGCTGAAGCAATTAGGCACAGATTGTATCTTAAATTTTCGACATTGTAAAAATGAATAAATGTAGCTATCAAAGAAACTAAGCACCCACCAGCATCATTACTACCTAATCCATATAGTTTTCCTCCCTCACGGAGTGGTGAAAATGGATCTTTGGTGTAACCAGGATTTGGCTTGACCGTGTCATGATGGGAGTTTAGTAAAATAGTCGGCTTATCTTTATCGAAAAATTTATTGTAAGCAATCACATTATTCCCGATACGCTCAATATTGGATACCCCTCGAGTATCTAGAAATCTGGTTAATAGCGTAGCAGTATCTTCTTCCTCTTTACTAAAAGAAGGAATAGATATCATTTTCGACAGCAGTTCAATACTATCGTCAATCAATAACATCAACCCGCTATTCATTATACAGACCACCTGCCTTTAGAGCCGAAAGCTTGATTCCTTTTATAAATGCTGAACTGAAGCCATTATGCTCCATTTCATTCAATCCTGCAATAGTACAGCCTTTCGGAGAAGTCACCTTATCAATCTCACTCTCCGGATGATTATTTGTCTGTAACAACAAATCTGCTGCTCCTTTGGCCGTTTGAACAGCCATTTTTAGGGCATCATGTGCGTGAAAGCCAATCTCAACACCTCCTTGAGAAGCAGCCCTTATAGCTCTTAAGAAAAAGGCTATTCCACAAGCACATAATGCGGTAGCAGATGTCATCAGGTCTTCATTAATCACTACAACCGAGCCTACAGACTCAAAAATACGCTCTACCTTAGCAATAGCATCGATTGGGGCATTATCTGTAGCAATACAAGTCATGGACTGCCCTATCGCAATCGCCGTATTTGGCATGGCACGCACCACAGTACAATCCTCCCCCAATATTGCTTTAACATCCTGACAAGAAACACCCGACGCTACTGAAACAACAAGTTGACCTTTACTAAGGCTACCAGCGATCTCCTCCATCACTTTTTTTATCTGTTGTGGGAGTACTGATAATACGATTATATCTGCACCTTGAATAGCTTCCTTATTATTGCTACTTACTCCAAAACCAAGAGACTTTTCCTCCTCTAAAGCGGCAATAGAACGTCTTGTTAATACAATTTCCTCTGGGCGGTAGTATCCAGTGCTTACCAATCCCTTTGCAAGGGAAAAACCAATATTACCAGAACCAATTATAGTGAGCTTATTCATATGTAAATAATTATCTTAGATGAGCTCGCAAGCTCGGTTTGTTTTTCAGTTACCATTAACTTGTGCCGATTGTCTTCGACTAACTCCTTGCGTCGCTTTATCGGAATGGAATATCCAGATTAACCCAAATGGTACGCTCGTGGATATTCCATACTAAATGAGACTAGACTGCCTATTTTATAACCAGCCGTGTGCCAAATTTTTGTTGTTGAAATAAATGTAAATTAGTGGCATTGCCAATATACACGGATTTTACACCTTTATTAATAGCTTCAAAAGCATTCTGTAACTTCGGAATCATCCCATCACTGATAACGCCTTGTTCCTTATAACCCTCAAATTGCTTGGATGTAATCGTCTCAATAACCGAATTGTCATCCATAACATCGGTCAACACACCATTTTTCTCAAAACAGTATATTAATGAGGTATCATACAATCCTGACAAAGAAGTAGATAATGCTGAGGCTATCGTATCTGCATTGGTATTTAACAACTGTCCGTTACCGTTATGAGTAATCGCAGAAAAAACCGGAGTAAATCCAGCCTCCAAAAATTTCTTTATCGCTGGTACATTTACGGAATCGACCAAGATATCACCCACAAAACCGTAATCAATTTCGCGCACAGGGCGTTTTACTGATTTAATTACATTTCCATCAGCCCCACTAAGGCCTATCGCATCGCACTGATACTTTTGCAGATTGGCTACGATCCTTTTATTCGTCAACCCAGCATACACCATAGTAACAACATCCAGCATCTCCTTATCAGTAACCCTTCTTCCTTCGACCAATTTAGCTTCGATCCCCAACCTAGAACTTAGGCGAGTGGCAATTTTTCCGCCACCATGTACTAAAATCTTTTTACCTGGTATAGCGGCAAATTTCTCTAAAAAAGCCTCTAACTGAATATCATCATCAATTACATTGCCCCCTATCTTAATAATATTCAATGTACTATTCGACATAGTTTAATTTAAAAGTCAAAAATTAAAAACAGCTGTCCGCGTTTGGTTATTTTTCCAAACTTTCCAACATCCGTTTCAAAACAACTTGGGCGGCCCATACCCGATTACTTGCCTCTTTAATCACTAAGGAATTTGGTCCATCCAATATTTCTGACGACAATTCCAAATCCCGACGAACGGGTAGACAGTGCATAACCTTTGCATCATTTGTCAATGACAGCTTCTGATTATTCATCATCCAGTCTTCCGAAACCGGGTATACCTCGCCATACTCCTTATAGGAAGACCAATTCTTGACGTATACAAAATCCGCTCCCGAAAGCGCTTCATTCAGATTATTTGTAATCGTGGCACCTTTGGTAAATTCCTCGGCGAGCTCATAACCAGCAGGATGTGCTACGGTAAATTCAACTAGGCCTTGTTCCTGTGCCTTGCTCATCCACTCGGCGAAAGAGTTAGGCACAGCTTGTGGCAATGCTTTGACATGTGGCGCCCAAGCTAAAACAACCTTAGGTTTATCGACCTGCTTATGCTCCGTAATTGTTATAAGGTCTGTCAGACTCTGCAAGGGGTGCCTAGT
>JAITLW010000396.1 GCA_031277715.1 Sphingobacterium sp.
GTTGATAAGGAGAGAGGAACAGGATAGAATAAGATGGAATAGTGTGCTCGGTCAAATCGATCCGTAGGGAAGCGGTCTTATCTAGTAATAGAATCTGATACAAGGCAATCTGATAATCATCTCGTAGGTTCTCCGAATGTAGAGCCTGTACGGCTATTGTTTTTTGTTGCGGATTTATAGCTTGCTGTGGCATGAAGAGATTCAGTTATAAAACTGAAAAAGTAAGAATAATCCTGGAATATCGCACCGTGTTTATAGTGGATGTCTATCGATAGTTGGATTGTATTGTGCTATGGAGATTCGCTACTTGAGATAGGGCGTGAAGATAGAAAGTACATCTTGCCTATAAACCGCCAATGCTTCGTCTCCACGAAGTTGCTCTCTGAGTTCGTTGGACGAAATCCAAAAATCCGAAATCAGGAACAGATGACGTAAGATGCCCTTTTGTACCGCAGGAGGGATGTCGGCACGAAATACACCATCATCAACCATATCGGTAAACATCCTTAAAAACTCCTGCTCCCGTCGGGCTACCAGGTTTTGGTAACTCGCCCGTATACTGGGAATCCAACTGCCAAGCTCAACAAAATTTATAAATATAAAGCGATACTGTTCTATGAGGCGAAAAGAAGAGTCGATGCACTGCTTTAGGTCTTCCATGTTCAATGCCGTATGGATAGCCATATCTTGGACAATCTGGTCGTAAGCTACGACCAATTGCTCGAATAAAGCAAGGATGATATCTTCAGTATGTTTGAAATGATAATGCAGGTTGCCTGCACTGATTCCCATGACGGCCGCAATATGGCGGGTTGTCACACTCCGGATACCCTCTTGGTTGTAAAGCGCCAAGGCTGCCTGTAAAATTTTATCTTTCGTATTCATTATTCAAATTTAGAACAATTGTTCTAAAATGTAAAACTTTATTTATCTTTGTAGAAATAAATGTAAAGCTATGAGTGGTAAAAAAGAAGGCTTGATTAAGTCAACTTACCAGGAAATAAAACAAACGATAATGGATATCAAACCGGATGATTCTCCGACAAAAAAGTTTGGTAAGCGTTTGGGATTTGTAATGTTTATGACGTTAATGGTATGCGGAGCTATCGCTATGTTGATCGCCATCTCTTTTGCACATTAGTGCGGGAGCTGGCCGACCCACTTTATATGTTCTATTGGGGGTGTTGGTTTTTAATTCGGTTCTCAAGGCAGGCGGGAACTCCTATTCCCTTGGTCAATGGCTGGTTGACTGATTTTGTTTTTGTTCCCGTGGTTGTACATTTTGCATTGGTGCTGGGCTGTACCGTTTTCAATCAGGGTAGACCCTTTGCATTTCCTTTGTTCCATATTCTTTTTTACGCTTTGTTGACCTCTATTGTGTTTGAGGGTATAATGCCGCATCTTACAGATTACAATACGGCCGATTGGGGTGATGTACTCGCTTATTTTGCGGGAGGGCTATTCTATTACTTTGTGCACCAACGTTGGTATGTACAGCGAAATCTTTAAGTGGCTTATTGTTGGAGTAATGGGAATTTTATAGCTTCGTGTATATACAACTAAAACAAACAAGGTGAATAGGGTACTGATAATCGATGATGAAGATAAGTTAAGGCAATTGATGGCTAAGATCATCGGTCTCGAAGGCTTTGAGGTCTTTCAGGCAGATGATATCAAAACAGGATTAAAACGCCTGGAATCAACAGATATTGATGTGGTGATATGCGATGTGAAACTCCCGGATGGTAGTGGTGTCGATGCGGTAAAACATATCAAGGAAAAACACCCTAATGTGGAAGTTATTTTGCTAACCGCCTATGGGAATATCCCTGATGGTGTACAGGCTATAAAAAATGGGGCATTCGACTATATTACCAAAGGAGATGACAACAATAAGATAATACCACTGCTCTATAAAGCGTACGACAAGGCTTCTCTTGCCAAGAAAGTCCATCAGTTGGAAAATAGATTGGGCAAGAAATATGCTTTCGATAGTATTGTGGGGCGGTCTAAAATCCTACAACAGACGATTGAGCTGGCAAAAAAAGTTGCAACAACGGATACGACAGTGTTGCTGACTGGAGAGACGGGGACAGGTAAAGAAGTCTTTGCACAATCTATACATCAGGAGAGTAACCGTTCTAAATTCAGTTTTGTAGCGATCAACTGTTCTGCATTCAGTAAGGAACTATTGGAAAATGAGCTTTTTGGACATCGGGCAGGAGCATTTACAGGAGCGAATAAGGATCAGAAGGGATTGTTTGAAGAAGCCCATCGCGGGACTATTTTCCTTGACGAAATAGGGGAGATGGCACTCGAATTACAGGCCAAAATACTACGGGTATTGGAAACCGGAGAGTTTTTGAAAGTAGGAGATTCGAAGCCGACCAAAGTGGATGTCCGCATTATCGCCGCGACCAACAGGAATCTCGAAGAGGAGATAGCGAAAGAGAGTTTTCGCAGTGACCTTTTTTATCGACTTTCTGTATTCGCTATACATCTACCGGCATTGAGAGAACGCAAGGAGGATATCAAAGAACTGGCGCTATTCTATGCCCAGGAATTTTCGCTCAAAGCTGGAAGAAAACCGCTTGCGGTGTGCCCAGAATATCTGGCCACATTGGAGAAAAACCAATGGAAAGGAAATATCCGGGAATTGAAGAATGTAATCGAACGTAGTGTTATCCTGGCAGATACGGATACCCTGGATATAAGGACCTTGCCGTTAGATATGCAGGGAGAGGGTACGAAGACGTCTGCTACTTCTTCGTTGGCGCTTTCCGAAATCGAACGAATACATATTCTGAAGGTGCTGCAGCATACCGGCGGAAATAAAGCAGAAGCAGCGCGCCTCCTTGAGATAGGCGTAGCGACACTGTATCGAAAAATAGACGAGTACAGCTTATAATTCTGATTTAACAATCTACTCATATTGAGAAAGAGCCTATCATTTTGATAGGCTTTTTTTATGCCTTTTTCTTTTTTAAATATTGTTTTTAGTTGTATGACAGTGTGTTGTGGTGTTTTTGGTCGCCTTGGAACAACCTTTGGCATTAGGAGTAGAAAGAAATAGAAAACATGATGTCAATTATTTTATTAATCCTCGGATTTGGCTGTTTTGGACTATTGTTCAAGGCGGTGTCTTTTTTCGAAAACATCTAATGCTTGTAATGCTGAACATGGAAACGAAAATCAAAAGCACATTACAACAATGGATTCCAGGAATCCAAAATAGTGCAACGGTAGCATCCGACTATGAGCTTTTGCGGCAGATAGCCTGTTCCTGTGTCGATAGAATCCATCATGGGAGCGATGAAGACCTGATATGGGTGCAGGATGTGGCCAAAGTTATCAATCTGCTCTATCAGGGAGGTAATAGGTATACTAAAAATGCGATTGAGAATGAGTTCCTCTGTGAACTCGTACAGGAAGAATGTCCAGCAAGCCTCAAACAGCATATGAACCTGCTGCCTAAAGAGCTCCGAAAAGAATACCTGAAAGTGATTTTAGAAAACTAACAAAAATGAAGAAGGTCAACGAAGAAAATATTGCAGACTACCTAGCAGACGACTGTAAGGAGATTGAAGAGCAGATCGTACAGCTATCGCGAAAGCGGAATATTGCTGGTGTATTGCAGGCTGTAGTCAATTTTTTGAGAACGCTATTACATGGTAACCGATTGAGCGATGTGTCTGCCCACCTTCAGTTTCTGGCCAGATTGCACCGTAGTGGAAATCGATATGTACGTTATCTGATTGAGAATCTTGTGGTGCGTTCATTTGAAGGACTCAAAAGGCAGTGTGGACAAGGACAATGGGATATCCTCTACGCAGGAATTCCGAGACGTTTGCAGCATGTTTACCAAAGGCAGACCGCCGAAAATTTAATCCAAAAATCAAAACTATGACCCTACTATTTATTCTTGCCATAGCAGTGTTTGCCTATATCGCTTATGTACTGCTCAATCCGGAGAAATTCTAATTAAATAACGCTCATAGCACATAATCCGTAAGGGACAGGTCAGAGAGCATAATAAAAAAACGATACGCATTGCAGCGGATCACGAAACGATTTATATATGAACACAGAGATTTTAAGTGTCATTATCCTTTTTCTATTGACTGTAATACTAGCTATTCCCCTGGGGAAATATATAGCCCGGGTATACAGTGGGGAGAGGACCTTATTGGACCCGGTATTGGGACCTCTAGAAAAGTTTTTTTTGAAATTTAGCGGTGTAAACCCACAGCAAGAGATGGGATGGAAACAGCATATGATCGCCATGTTGAGTATTAATATGCTTTGGTTTATCATCGGTATGTTGCTGTTGATGACACAGGGAGTACTTCCGCTCAATCCAGATGGCAATCCCAGTATGTCTGCAGATTTAGCCTTTAATACGACGATATCTTTTGTGGTCAACTGTAATCTGCAACATTATTCCGGAGAAACTGGGGTGAGTTACCTGGCGCAGCTGTGGCTCATGTTTCTACAGTTTGTCAGCGCAGGAACCGGAATGGCAGCGGCGGTTACTGTGTTTAGGGCATTCCGAGATAAGACCGCAAATACATTGGGCAATTTCTATAATTATCTCCTGCTGTCCTGTACGCGGATTTTGTTGCCCATATCACTTTTTGTCGCTATACTACTTATCTTTCAGGGGACACCGATGACCTTCGAGGGCAAGGATAGTATGCAGACGCTAGAAGGGCAGACTGTGGAGGTTTCCCGTGGACCAGTGGCTGGATTTGTGGCCATTAAACATGTCGGTACCAATGGAGGCGGTTTCTTTGGAACTAATGGAGCGCACCCATTCGAAAATCCGACCTACCTGACGAATATGCTGGAGATGATGGCGCAGATGATTATCCCCTTAGCCATGCTGTTTGCCTTTGGGTATTTTACCAAAAGGATGCGCTTTTCCTGGATGATGTTTTCGGTGATGACCTTCGGTTTTCTCTTGTTGGTCGTGCCCAATGTCTATATGGAGATGAAAGGAAACCCTGCCATAACAGCGATGGGCGTAAATAATGATCTCGGCGCTATGGAAGGTAAGGAGATTCGCATCGGTGCGGCGGCTTCTGGATTTTGGAGTATCGCTACCACGGTGATATCCACCGGTTCGGTCAATAGTATGCACGACAGCACGATGCCACTGTCGGGGATGAACGAATTATTGGCTATGATGATTAATAGCTTTTACGGAGGGGTCGGTGTAGGGATTCTCAATTTCTTCGTCTTTGTGATTTTAGCAGTATTT
>JAITLW010000069.1 GCA_031277715.1 Sphingobacterium sp.
GGGAGCAGGAGATCAAGAGCTGGAAGAGCCGTGTTCTTCTGGAAAAACTTATCGGCTCAGTTGGTTTATAGCATCCCGATATATCGGGAGTGGTCACTGGTTCGAGCCCAGTAATTCCCGCAAAATTTAGAAGCATCAGTTTACTGGTGCTTTTTTGTTATAAGCCAATTTTAAGTTTTATGTTTATTGTGTACATCCTTTATTCCGTTACGTTGGATCGTTACTATATTGGTTTTACGGGCAATCTCCCTTTATAGACATAGACCACCAATATTTTTTGAAGTAATAATTTTTAATAAGGTTCGGTAAAGCCGTTGCTGAGCAACTTATAAATAAACAGTTAATTTATACTCAGTCTAATTTAAGACTTTTAGTTTGCTACATGAGGCTTTATCTTTTATTTCTTTTGTCCTTTATCTATTCTTCGAACCTTACGGCTCAGATATCTCTATCAGGCAAAGTTTATTCTCTTCAAGGGAAAGCTTTGGACCAAGTGAATGTACAATTGTTGTCTTTGCCGGATTCTTCCATTTTCATGGAGCGCAAGACTACAGAAGACGGGGCCTACACTTTTAATTTGAATAAAGCGGGGGATTATGCACTACGCTATTCGCACGTTGGTTATGAAACTTTATTGAGTAAAAACTATAGATTGGTGTCAGGAGAAAAAGCTACGGCTATTCAAGTCATGCTTGTACTTCAGTCTGTAGCACTTGACGCTGTCTCCGTCAAAGGAAGGGCTCCTGCTGTTCGGCAGTACATCGATAAGATGGTGGTTGATGTTGCCGAGAGTGTAGTCAGTGAGGGTAACAACGTGCTGGAGCTTCTCGAAAAGACCCCTGGGATTGTTTCGGATGGTAAAGGTAATTTTTCCATCCAGGGAAGAACCGGTGCAAAAGTGAAAATAGATGGAAGGGATATTTACCTTTCTGGAGCGCAGCTTGCTGCTTTATTACGTGGGATGCAGGCTTCTGATATTGCTAAACTGGAACTGATGGCCAATCCTTCATCAAAAGAGGATGCTTCTGGTACAGCTGGTTCTATTAATATTGTAACCAAGAGAAATCGTAGGTTGGGTTTTGGCGGTGATTTGTTCGCCCGGGGAGGACAGTCACGTAAGCCGGAGGGAAGCGTAGGCGGTGGCATTCACTTTAAGAATGACAGGCTTAATACCTTTGTCAATGCTTCGGTCGGACGAGAGGAATCCAAGCAGCATAGCGTTACGGAAAATAGGTTCTACAATAATGGTCAATTGACCCGGGTTCAAACCCAGGAAGAAGAAAGAAGGTTGAATCCCGGCCGTTACCATAGTGTGCGTACAGGGGCAACCTTTGAAATTGATACAAATAGTACGGTCGAGGCAAGTATCAATTGGATTAAAGGGACGTTTATTTCAAATTCGGAAGTAGGCACCCGAACAGAGGCCGCTGGTGTAACTACTAATGCCCGAACTTCAAATACATTTGATGAGGGGTATAATAATCTTACGTTTAACGTTAACTACAATAAGAAATACACCAACGATGATCATTTTCTGAAGGTGAACCTTGATTACGCACCGCATACGAATAGGTATGACAATATGTACCGTACACAGTTTTTGGATGACTTAGGAGCAGTGGAAAAGATATCGGCAAGGAAGAATGTTCAGGATCTAAGCAATACCACGTACACCGCCCGTGTGGATTATAGTAAGCCTTACGCTAATTCTAAGTTGGAGCTAGGATATAAGTTCACACATTTCTTTATTGATAATAGTGTTCAGAATGATACACTGGTTCAAGATAAGTGGGTGGTGGATAATAACAGCTCGAATAATTTTCAATACACGCAGCACGTGCAAGCAGCTTATTTTATCTATTCCGGCAAAAGTGGCAAGTTTGAATATCAGGCCGGACTGCGGGGTGAATATGCTTATATAGAGACTATACAGAAAACTTTGGACAAGAAGAATCGTAATAATTACATGGATGTCTTCCCTAATGCTTTTGCATTATATAATTTCAATGCCAATAATTTTTTACGGACCTCCTTTGGTAGTCGTATTGAGCGGCCGGGAGACCATGATGTAAATGTCTTTCGGGTTTATGAGAACGCTTTTTCCTACTACGAGGGGAATGCCAATCTAGAGCCGGAACGGAGCTATATCGTCGAAGTTGGACATGGGTTTAAGAACAAGTTGTTTACAACCCTGTCAACCAGTTATGGTAAGAACGTGATTACATGGATAACCCGGGGGGCGAAGGATGAAAATGTGACATTCAGTACTCCGGAGAATATAGGGCGTTTCATCAATTATAGCGCGAGTGTGATGTACAATAGTTCTTTCACCTCTTGGTGGACGGGAAGCCACTATGCCAATGTATTTCATAATAAATATACAGGAGAGGTAGATGCTATTGATTTAGATTCCAAGGGCTCCAGTTGGTCATTCAATTCAAAGCATACGCTACAGTTAAAGTGGGGGGTGAGATCCGAAGTATTGGGTTATTATAACTCGGGGGTAACGACAGGAGTGCAGCGTAAGGAAGCTACTTATGGAGTCGACCTTGGTGTAGAAAAGAAACTGTTGGGGGAGAGGGCTATGATAAAGTTAGCGGTCAATGGTCTGATTCGGAATGGGAATCCCCGATTAACAAGTACGTACGATAATCTGACATTGACCCACTCGAGCTATCCTGATAATAGAAAGGTTTTATTGTCCCTTAGCTATCGCTTTGGAGCGTAATACATGGGGGCGAAAATTCGGTAGAGTATGAGTAAAACAGAAAAAGCAGTAATTGCATTGTTGCAAGAGAAAGACATCTTTATGGATGTAGAGGAGATTTTTTTATTGTTGAATCCAGCTAGTAAATGTTATAGCTATGCAGCAGTATACCATAGTGTACGGACTTTGAAACAAAAAGGAGTTATTGTGAGCGAGACAAGACCATCTGAACGAAAGAAATATTTTAGAATAAGCAGTGGTTGGGGCAACTATAGTATAGAATCGTAAATATTATTTATAATAAATCTAAATAAATGTATATTTGCGATGATTTGGAGCCTCCTCATAGCAATACAAGTATATCGATCAATGCAGAGACATTTGAGCATCTTTTTCAGCAATACTGGAGAAGGATGTATGTATTTGCCTTAAAAACCATGGAGGATGAGGATGAAGCGAAAGAGATTGTTCAGGATGTTTTTAAATCATTATGGGAACGAAAAGAAACATTAAATATTAAGGATGTCGAGAGGTACTTATTAAGATCTGTCAAATTGAAGTCGTTGGAGCATATTAGGAATAAAAGTACAAGGCAACGGCATCATGAGGTGATACAGACACAATCTCAGGTGATGTATGAAGATGAACAATTACAGGTCAAGGAATTGGCTTCTAAACTGAATATGATTATTGAGGGATTGCCTAAACAATGTAAAAATGTGTTTAAAATGAGTAGGGAGCAGGGATTAACGAATAAGGAAATAGCGCAGATTCTTCTCATTTCTGAACGCGCTGTGGAATACCATATCAGTAAAGCTTTGTTTGTCTTGCGAAGTAATCTAGCAGAACAGAATAGATAGAACAATAGATAATTAACAGGATAGTTTTATATTTTGTATTTTTGCATATAAGGTAAAAATGGATATCAGTAAAGCACTTTTGGAAAAATATGAACTTGGTCAATGTAATGACGAAGAGCTTGCTGCTGTCCGTGCTTGGTTAGATGCTGAAGACTGGGGTGACCTGGATCTTGAGGAAGATATTGACGAAACGGTCAAAGAGGAGCTTTGGGCAGATATCTCTTCATCGGTAGCTACTCCAGCAATAACTCAGCCTGTGGTTTCGAATCCTCGTATATCGGCTATAAGGAGACATTGGGTTAGCGTCGCAGCAGCTTGTATGATTGCGATAATGGGTGGCTATTACTATTTTTTCCAATCGACGGAAGACTTTGCTGTATTTCAGGCGTCCAATGTTGAGCCAAGTGTAATCTCTTTTTCCAAAGATCATTTTGATGTCGTGCTTAGCCCCAATAGCGAAGCAAATATTGATTTCGAATCTGGAAATATCTCTTTGACGGGAAATATTATGCTCCGACCTAAGCGTGATTTTGTACTGCAAGACGGACGAAGTAACCAGTCCTTTAACTTCAAGCAGGGGGAGGTTTATTTTGTTTCCGAACGGGAGGAGCAGAAGAAACTCATTATTTTGTCAAAACGGGAGATGATTTTTTTGCCACCAGTTATGCAACGTAGAATTAAGCAACAATTTCATATCTCCTAACTATTTATGAAGTTTTTTTTCCCTTCTTTATATATCTGTTTGTTGTCTGCTTTAGGTATGCTTTTTTCTTGTGCATCTCCAGATGCTTCAAAAAACATGCAACCCGAATACGCTTTGTACCTTTTGAATGAGGACGGATCTAACACTTTTCTGTTGCAAGAGAGTTTGCAGGATACGGCAAAAAGTACTGAAATTGAGGTGCCTTCCAAAGAGTTTACGCGAGAATACATCCATAAGAAGGGAATCTTCTATCATTTTAAGGAGAGAAACGATTATTTCATCCGTTACCAGCTCGATGCGAATAATCAGATGATAGCTACGGATTCTATTTTATTCAAGGACGGCTATTTGGAAAATTACCTTTGGAAGGACAATACAGATACATTGTTGCTTTTTACCGTAGAGAAGAAAACTACAGCTCATGCCCGTATGTATGTGGTCGATACCAAGAGTTTTACCCTTTTACGGGAGGAGGCGTTGCCCTTTCCTTCGTCAATAGGAGATTTTAACCTCTTGAGTATTGGGGTGGTGGACCTTGTCGATGATAAGCTATGGAATGCCTATTGCTACTCTAAATTTTTGACAGTAGATGATTACACCACATCAGATACGATGTATTATGCAACGCTTGACTATTCATCATTGGATGTCCTGAACCTGCAGAAAGATACTCGCTCTTCTTATCCCGGAGGTGTGAATACCGTACAAAGCTACAGTGCCCGGGATGATCAAGGAGATTTTTATTTTATGAGCTGTCCGGGTGTCGCATTAGGCAATAATCTAACAAAGCCAACCGCTATTTTTCGTAAGAAAAAGGGAATGCAAGAGGTCGATACATCCTATATGTTGGATATCTCGAAGACCATCCATAACCATGCCTATGGTTTTTGGTATGTAGGTGGGCAAAAAGCAATCATCAGAAGCGAACAGCGCGATCTGTATACCGATTTTTCAAACCATCACTCGACTTTTCAGTTCGAATATTACCTTGTCGACCTTTCTACAAAAAAACTCGATAAAATAAATATTCCATTGGATAAAGGTACTCGTAAAGAAAATGTCCTAGTCCAGGGAGATTATGTTTATTTTGCTATTGATAGTGAAGGGGGAAAGCATGATATCTGGAGATATACCATTAATGATGGACAGGTTAATAGAGTCTCTTCTGTTTCAAATTCAGCTAGTTATATTCTTCGGTTGGATTTTCTAAAATAAAACTTCATTTTTTTTACTTTCTAGCTTCGGTTTAAGGATACATAGGCTACATACTTATGTATAATTAATCTAAATAAGAATGCTAGATTTGAGATGGAAGCTCATACTTCTATTTACAATAGGGATATTGTCGGCAAATGGCCAGGGAAAAGGTGTTGAAGGAACAGTTCGTTCTACCAATAGAGAAGCTCTTGCTGGGGTAGGTGTGAAAATCACAGAGGCAGGTAAGCTAACGCAAACTGATGCAAAGGGATATTTTTCTTTTAGTGGTCTAAAATCCGGACGTTATAGCCTGCAAGCTTGGGCGGTAGGATACGATACGCTAAAGCAGGATATTGAAGTTTTAGACGGTAAAAGTATTTCGTTAGAATTGGTGCTGTTGCGGCGGAACCAAGAGATACAGATTGTCGACGTTGAGGGACGGAGTAAAGCACAGGCTATAAAAGAAACCGGTTTTAATGTTAATGTAATTGAAACAAAGGCCTATGCCAATACCAATTCTGATATCAATCAGATTCTAAATAGAAGTACGGGGGTTCGCATACGGGAGCAAGGGGGCTTGGGGTCTAACTTTAGTTTTTCCCTTAACGGTCTGTCCGGTAATCATATTAAGTTCTTTATTGATGGTGTACCGCTAGAATCTATGGGGGCAGGGCTTACTTTTAACAATATCCCCGTAAATATCGTTGAGCGTATTGAAGTTTATAAGGGAGTAGTTCCCGCTTATCTGGGTTCCGACGCATTAGGCGGTGCGGTGAATCTTGTGACAAATAGAGACCGTAATAAGTTTATGGACCTAAGTTATAGCTTAGGATCTTTCAATACCCATCGGTCTGCATTAAGTGCAGGCTATAAAGATCCTAAAACGGGATTGACCTTTAATCTAAATGCTTATCATAATTATTCGGACAATAACTATAAGATGTATACAAATCCTAAGGCAGGGGTGTGGTTAGAGGTTCCTGTAAAGGATGCCAACGGTAATTATTCTTCTTATGATACCCTCTCTTCTGCGCGAAGGTTTCATGATGCTTACCAATCGTCTATGGGGCAGTTAGAAGTTGGCGTTCGTGACAAGAAATGGGCAGATGTTGCTGTATTCGGGTTTACTTATGCGGGTACGGATAAGGATATACAGACAGGAGCAACTCAGGATCGGCCATTTGGTAAGGTGACTAGTGAAACCCAAAGCTATACACCGAATATCAGATATAGAAAAGACAGGCTCTGGGTGGATGGCTTGTCGGCAACCATGTATGGCAACCTAGCCTTTAGCAAAACTATAATTACGGATACAAGTTCCTTCAATACCTATATGTGGACAGGTGAGCCAG
>JAITLW010000074.1 GCA_031277715.1 Sphingobacterium sp.
TGTCGAATCGAAGTCGAATGGTTTGTACATGACACCGTATAGGTCAGTAATACCATCTCCAGCTTTGACTTTGAAAGGCTCCGGAAATTTATATCCTGTTGCGAAAAGCTGCGACAGATCTGCTTCTTCTAATTTCATTATCAGTTGTCCAGAAGCACTGTATAGATTACTAATAGGCTTGGTATTGACGCGAGAGAAATTGTCTACGATATAGTTACCACTTTCACTTACTTCGACTTGGTGATCAAAGTCTCCTGGAGTCAATAATTTTGGAGCACCTCCATTTTTGTTCACGGAGTAATAAAAAGTATAATATGGGTCTATGCCTTTTTCCTTGCCGTTAGCTTTGAAAAATAAAGTACCTGTTGACTCTTGATAAGCGGTCAATTCATCACAATGGAAATCTCCTTTTGTAATCTGATGTATTAACTTGCCTTGTATGTCATATAGGTAAAAATGTCCCCAGCCATCGCGTTGAGACCAATGTATAAATTGCTTGCCATTATTGACTAGTTTAGGGGCTTTGATATCTAAATAAACATTAGAGCGCTCTTCTACAAGGATGCGTGTACTGCCATCGACATTGACAGCAATAACATCTATTTTTTTCAAATCCCGACTGGACCGAGCCATGTAGAATTCTTGATCGTTGCCTAGCCAATAGCTAATGTAGTGTTTGCCTTTGAAACTAGCTTTCGTTCTTTCCCGCCCCCATAAGCTTAGTGTCTGGTTTTTAAAAGCGGCAATAGTCACTTGTTTAGATTGGTGATTGTCGCTATTGAAAATATATAATTCAGCTTCGGTAGAATCTTTTTCACCTGGCATTAAGTATTTGTAGGTCTCTAATGTGGGACGTTTGCCTCCAACATTATTAATTACCCAAAGGTCAGAGATAGCGCGATTGTCTTTTCTGGAGACCGCGAAGTGTTTACCATTAGGCGACCAATTCAGCCAAACTCCTTTGCGTTTTTTTAACTCTTCTTCCTGAGTCTTTTTATCCGCAGTGGTGGTGCTGTATTGATCACCTCCCCAAGCATAGTATTGTACACCATCGGTAGTGATCTGATGTTCGACTATAGTAGAGTCTTTTTCATCTTTAGAGGCTTTAAGATAGTTCGCATAGTCCATCCAGTATAAGTTATAGTTTTTTGCGAAGTAAACCCGAGTTGTATCCGGATTAAAGCTGGCCCAACTTGGTCTTGCCTTTTCTTTTGTAGTATCACTGATTTCTTTTAGTTCTCTAGATACAATATTGTATTCAAAATGAAAGTTTTTTCGCTTGATAGTATCCTTTTTGTTGGTTTGCTTTTCAATCTCTTCTTTGCTTTTTACAGTATCTTTGGTACTCTGTACTTCGAAACGAATAACATTCTCATTATCGAGAAAACGTAAGTTTTCTAAAGAAAGGTGTTGTGCATCGAAAGGGTTACGTACAATAGAAGTGACCTTTGCCGCCATTTCAGCGTTGTCAAAAAGACTGGTTTTTTTTCGGGCAGCTGGGTCTACTAAGTACCAGTTTTTGCCAGAAGGTGTGGTGTATTCGTACCAAAATTTGTCACTATGATTAATCCAATTTGGTTTTACATCAGTTGAAAAGATTAAATTTCTCAACTTACCAGGGGCATACTTAGCCGCTTGAGAGTAATTCGGCTTGATCGGTTTTTCGGTTTCCTGAGCATGCCCAAAGCGCATACACAGGACTAATAAACCTAATAGATAGTACTTCATGTCAAATGAAAATGTTAATAATTTAGGTAGCTAAAATATCCTTTTATTTAAGGAGAAACGATGGATAGCTGTAATATTTTTGATAGCTAGTAGAACTTTTCATTAAAGTTGACCAGGAAAAGTTCTCTTGTTGCCCGTGTAATGCCCGTATAGAGCCATCTCAGAAATTCGGTGTTCAACATTTCATTTGTCATATAGCCTTGATCTACAAAAACAAGAGGCCATTGTCCTCCCTGTGCTTTGTGACAGGTAATAGCGTAGGCGAACTTGATTTGTAAAGCGTTGTAGTAAGGGTCCTTTTTGATCGCTTCTAGTCGATCTCTTTTTTGTGAAATGTCGGCATAGTCTTTAGCGATAGATTCGTAAAGCTGTTGTTGTTGTTCGTAAGGTAAGGAAGGCGCATCTACATGAAGGCTGTCTAGGTTGACACGGCAGCGAATTGCATCGCCTTCATTGTTGTCCATAAATTCAAGATAAAGGTCGGCAAATCGAAAACCGTGCATCTCATGTATGTTGCCTACTTTTCGAATCACAGCCATATCTCCGTTTGCAATAAAACCGGTGTGCTGTTCATCGTGTTGCTGCAACCAGTAATAATTGTTTTTGACGACCATAATACGGTCAGATCCTGTGATCTCTTCCTCTCGAAATAAGATTTGATTACGGATATGTTTGTTGTAAAGATTGGCTGACTTATTTGAACGGCAGATAACCATACAGTTTTCGACGTCAAATTTATCATATGCGTAGTGTAATCCCTCAATGAGTTTATCTCCGTTCATCCTAAAAATATCGGTGAATTGTTTGGTGATAAATTTTGGGAAAGTGTATTGGGGAGATTCTTCGTCGAGACGGATTTCATTTCTGATTTTTGTAGCATTGAATAATATGCCTGAACCTTTTTCTTGTCGGACGACGTCTGTCAGCTCGTAGGTGTGTACATCAAGACCAAATTCCAACTGCATAAATTCGGGGTCCAATGCTGGGCTATTATCCAATCCGACAGGGGGTAATTGGGCACTGTCTCCTACAAATATCAAGCAACAGTTCTTGCCAGATTGAACATAGGATATTAAATCACTGAGTAAACCATTAGAAAACAGACTGAATCCTTCCGTAGTAATCATGGAAGCTTCATCAACGATAAATA
>JAITLW010000109.1 GCA_031277715.1 Sphingobacterium sp.
GGTTACCAAACATAACACCTATTTTTTCCCGCAATTGGTTAATGAAAATACAACAACAGTTTGTCTTAGCAATTGTTCCGGTCAACTTACGCAATGCTTGCGACATTAGACGGGCTTGAAGTCCCATTTTTGAATCTCCCATCTCACCTTCTATCTCTGCTTTAGGTACTAAGGCTGCAACAGAGTCAATAACGATGACGTCTATAGCGCCAGAACGTATCAAGTTTTCTGCAATTTCTAAAGCTTGTTCTCCATTATCAGGTTGAGAAATGAGTAAGTTCTCTACATCAACACCTAATTTTTGAGCGTAGTATTTATCAAAAGCGTGTTCCGCATCAATAATAGCTGCTATTCCACCTTTTTTTTGAGCTTCAGCTACGATATGAGTGGCTAGTGTAGTTTTACCTGAAGATTCCGGCCCATAAATCTCGATGATACGACCTTTAGGAACTCCGCCAATACCTAAGGCGATATCTAAACCTAATGAACCTGTAGATATGGCCTCGAGAGGCTCAACTGCTGAATCACCTAGTTTCATGATAGTACCTTTGCCATAAGATTTTTCTAATTTATCTAAGGCTAACTGTAATGCTTTTAATTTCTCTCCGTTGCTCATGTTTTTAGTATTGATGTTTCAAATATATAACCTTTAATTCTTATTGCCAAATTTTTTACTAAAATTGTTAGTTTGTTTAAAAAAATGGGAATCGATGTATTTAATTAGTTGGGTGTTTTGTTATCAGTTCTGCTTTTCGCGTTTTTTCGAAATACTTGCAAAAATAGGTAATGGGACATTGGTCACATTTGGGAGAACGAGCCAGGCAAATATACCTACCATGTAGAATAAGCCAGTGATGGGCGACTGCAATGGTTTCTTCTGGCAGATATTTAACCAATTGTTTTTCCACAGCTAGTGGGGTAGTGGCATTGCTCGTCAACCCAAGCCTGTTGCTCACCCTAAAGACATGGGTATCTACAGCCATAGCAGGATTGTTGTAGACAACTGATGAAATCACATTCGCCGTCTTTCGGCCGACTCCCGGAAGCTTGATAAGGTCTTCTACTTTTTCTGGGACAATGCCGTTAAAATCATCCTGTAATTTTTGGGCCATTCCGACCAGGTGTTTTGCTTTATTGTTGGGGTAGCTAACGGAACGTATATAGGTGAATACTTCGTCCTGGGAGCTGGCCGCAAGCGATTCTGCATCAGGGAAGCGTTCAAATAGTGCTGGCGTAACTTGATTGATGCGCTTGTCTGTACATTGTGCGGATAGGATTACAGCAACTAAAAGCTCATAAGGATTGCCATAATGAAGCTCAGTTTCTGCATTGGGATTATGTGTCGAGAAGTACTCTACAAAGGCTTTGTAACGGTCTTTTTTTAACATAAACAAAGATACTCATTTGTAGGGTACTCTTAAAATAACAGAGTCTCTAAACTTTTAGAGACTCTGGTGTTACTTGCTTACAAATGATTTAGAGTAAGAAAGAATATTGTCTATGACACTTTGCGTTGGCTCTTTTGCTAGACTTTGAATACCTTGTTTGATATTTGTTTCAAAGGTGGCGTCTAGATCTGTCATAGATTCTTTTAAATCGCTTTTGTAAGCTTCTTCATAAACTGTAGTAGAATTTTCAACCATAAGCCTCTTATTTATTGTTGTTTAGTAGTTAAACGCAAAATAAGAATTATTATTATAGAAAATTTAACATTTTTTTACTTTTTGTTTGAAGTTTGTTTATTAGCCTCTACAATAGCATTGTAGGCATTAGCTATTCCTCCACTTACAGAGATTTCGTCAAGGTATACCTTTTTGCTAGCACCTTCTTGCTTTACTTTTACTTTTTGGTCTACTTTTACAGCAGACTTAAGTATGATGTTTTTAACTTGAACGGCTGTAAGCTCTGGATAATAAGAGCGTAGAATGGCCGCTAGGCCGGAAACTACTGGGGCCGCCATGCTCGTACCCTGTTGTTCCTTATATTGGTTTTCAGGCATGGTAGAGTTGATAGCTACTCCCGGAGCGAAGACATCTACAGACTTATAGCCATAGTTTGAAAAGTCTGCTAATAGATCGCTGTCTAATTTCCATGAAGTGGCTCCTACAGTAATCCAGGCTTTGGCTTCTCCTGTAATCGCATTTACACTATCTGTATAGTATTTTGTCGGATAATTAGGGGTGATGTCAATGTTCTTACCATCGTTTCCTGCAGCATGTACTAATAGTACATCTTTGTCCATAGCATATCGGATAGCATCATCTACCGCTTTTTTGTTGTAATAGTAGCCTTTTCCGAAACTCATATTGATGACTTTTGCACCATTGTCTACGGCATATCTGATACTGTTAGCGACGTCTTTATCTCTTTCGTCTCCATTGGGTACAGCACGGATAGACATGATTTCTACATTGTCTGCAACACCATTGATACCGATATTATTGTTTCTTTTAGCACCTATTATACCAGCAACGTGAGTCCCATGTTCTGCATCTGGACCTTTAACATCTGGATTACCGTAGTTGTGCTCGCTGGCATCGTCATAATTGTCACCGATGATAGATCTGGAATCGTACTCTTTGTTGAGGTGGTATTTGACCTGTGCACCGAAATAATCGGTCGCTTCTTCAATGTCTTTGTAGAATTTTTCGAAACCGCCAGATTCCACTTCTTTTTTTGCAATACGGATCGCGAGTTTCTGTTGATCATTCTCTGCTTTGAAGTTGTCTAGGTCCTCTTTTTTGACATCTTTTGCCTCTTTGCCCATTGTGGCAAGGATTTTTTCTATGCTTTGTTTGAGACGGCCATAATTTACATCGCCAAATTGAGCTTCGTCCATTTTGGTGGTGTAATCCGAGATCATTTTTTGATAAGCAACGAATTCTCTTCGCTCAGCTTCAGAAAGTCGGGTGGTAGGTAATACGGAAATATATTTAGGTTCATACTTACGGATTAGTCTAGTGACTTCGAGATTGTCATAGTTGACGTTTTCCCCGTTTGCGTTTCCAAGAAAGTTCCATCCATATTTGTCATCTATATAGCCGTTGCCATCGTCATCTTTACCATTAGCAGTTGCTTCTTTTTTGTTGATCCAAAGTACGTCTTTGAGATCTTCGTGGTTGATGTCTACACCACCATCGATTACAGCGACGATAACAGGTGTTGATTTACGCCCCTTCAGTAGTTCGTATGCTTTTTCGGTGCTGATTCCCATAATACCGTCCGATTTGTAATCTAGATTGTACCAGTTGGCCGGAGCTTTGTCCTTCTTGTCTTGTGAAAAACCAGAGTAAGGAAGTATGCTTATCCCCAATAAGGCGATAAATAGTTTTGTATTACGCATAATTTAATTTTTGTTTCAACTGCAAATATAATGCTAGGTATGCTGTCAAAATAGTTAAATGTATGTAAAATAGGTATTGTAACTTAATAATTGCAGAGATTTCGTATTTTTAAAACCGTTTGCAGTTTAAAACTTAGGCATATGAGAAAAAAAATAGGTAATTATATAATAGTATTAAGTATGATAACAGGTTCTTGTGGATCTCAAGGGGAGAAAGTTAAAAATGTTAGTTGGCCTGATATTCAAGCACCAGTTGCCACAATTAAGCCTTATACAAGAATTATTCACGGAGATACGGTGGTCGATAACTATTACTGGTTGAACGATTATTTCAAAAAAGGGCCAGACTCGGCAGCTGTGATAAAATATTTGGAAGAGGAGAATGCTTATACAACAGCTATGTTGAAAAGTACGGAGCCTATGCAGATGAAGTTATACAATGAGATGAAAGCACGGGTAAAGGAGAAAGATGAATCTGTGCCGTATCTAGAAAATGGCTATTATTATTACCGACGCACAGACGAAGGAAGGCAGTATTTTAAATTTTGTCGTAAGAAAGGTGGATTAAACGGAACTGAGGAAGTTTTATTGGATGTGGACGAGATGGCAAAAGGAATGGCGTATTACGCGGTGTCTGGGCTGGAAGTAAGTCCGGATAATAGGTATCTCGCTTATGGTGTGGATACGGTGTCTCGTCGTGAGTATGTAATTCATATCAAGGACCTTCAAACAGGTGAAGTCATGAAGGATCGCATTACGCAAACGACAGGAGGGGGCGTCTGGGCTGCGGATAGTAAGACGCTATTTTACACACATAAGAACCCGGTAACATTATTGTCGGAAAAAATCAAGAAGCATGTACTGGGGACAAGTAGTGCAGTAGATGTTGAGGTGTATCATGAACAGGATAATACGAATTATATAGGGGTTAGTAAGTCGAAAAATGGGAATTATATATTTATAGAATCGGAAGGGACATTAAGTTCGGAGGTGAGATACCTACGTGCCGAGCAACCAAATGAAGCCTTCCGTATATTCCAAAAACGACAAGACGATGTGCTGTATAGTGTCACAGCACTGGATGATCGTTTTTTGGTAACGACGAATAAAGATGCCCAGAACTTTAAGGTGATGAGTTGTGGATTGGATGCGACAACTCAGGATAATTGGGTAGATTTTATACCTCATCGTGCGGATGTACTGATCGAGGGGGTGGACGAGTTTAAGGATTTCTTGGTGGTATCCGAACGTAAAAATGGGTTGACAAATCTGACTATACACGATCTCAAGAATAGGACGTCTTACCCATTGGATTTT
Source organism: Sphingobacterium sp. (assembly GCA_031277715.1). GTDB lineage: Bacteria > Bacteroidota > Bacteroidia > Sphingobacteriales > Sphingobacteriaceae > Sphingobacterium. The sequence goes on from JAITLW010000109.1 coordinate 4,661, forward strand.
GGAGAGGCGACGTATACTGTACGACCTAGTGTGAACGTCGAGTATAATACGGATGTATTTCGTTATGGTTACACCTCGTTGGTAACTCCGGCATCTACATTTGAATATAATATGCGCTCTAAGGAAAAAAGCCTACTTAAACAACAGGAGGTATTAGGGGGATATAATACGGATGAATATGTGACGGAACGTACTTTTGCGAAAGTGAGAGATGGGGTAATGGTGCCGATATCATTGGTTTATAAAAAAGGAACAAAGAAAGATGGCTCAGCTCCGCTTCACTTATATGCATATGGTTCTTATGGTGCGTCTATGGATCCTTCATTTAGCAGTGCACGTTTATCGCTGTTGAATAGGGGATTTATCTATGCTATCGCCCATATTCGTGGGGGAGAAGAGATGGGCAGGCAATGGTATGAAGATGGTAAACTTCAAAAGAAGAAAAATACATTTACTGATTTTATCGATTGTGGCAAATATTTAATAGAGAATAAGTACACTAGTAAAGGGCATCTTTATGCAGAGGGAGGAAGTGCAGGAGGGTTGTTGATGGGAGCAATAGTAAATATGGCTCCTGACTTATGGAATGGTGTAATCGCAGCAGTTCCTTTTGTCGATGTCGTTACGACAATGTTGGATGAGACTATACCATTGACAACAAATGAGTATGATGAATGGGGTAATCCGAATGAAAAAGAAGCTTATGAATATATGAAATCATATTCTCCCTATGAGAATATCGAGGCCAAGGAATATCCGAACCTATTGGTGACTACGGGACTGCACGATAGTCAGGTCCAGTATTTTGAACCTGCCAAGTGGGTAGCCCGTTTGAGAGCACTTAAGAAAGGGAATCAGGTGGTTCTGCTTAAGACGGACATGGATTTTGGACACGGGGGAGCATCTGGTAGATTTGACTATCTTAAAGATCAAGCCTTAGAGTTTGCCTTTCTCCTTAAATTGGAAGGTATAACAGAATAATTAGCTTTAAAGAAAGGGCATCAAATTTTAACATTTGATGCCCTTTTTCTATAATCTCTCCGCAAGAAAAAATAGTGCTGTTATTCCTAGTTTTGCGTGCCTTTGTGATTCTCTGTCTCTTGTTCTCGAGCATCAATCTGATGTTGACGATAATTCTCGATTGCGTTTTTACTCGCTTTTTGAGAAACATAAATACCTAAAATTGCAATTAGGGTAACAATTGCTATTCCCCAAGCATATTTTCGTTTGTCTTGTTTTACTAACCAATACATCACAAAAACATAAGGGACTGCAAATAAAATATAGAAAATAATACTTGGGCCTACCATAGCTAACTCAATATGTTGAATTGCAAAAGTACAGTATTTGAAAAGAGAAGTCAAATCGAATCAATTATTCTGTTTATTTTTAATTTTGTTTTTCAAGATTTCAATAATTATATGGTCTTATTGCCAGTTTTTTTGTCATTAAGGGCATAAATGGTATTTTGTCAAAAAAAATATGTTTTTTTTGCATAAAAGAGAAAAATAATTCTTTACTTTTGCGCTGTTAGATTTAAGAAAATATACGGATCGGTTTTAAATGTATTGTAAAAAGGGACATAATAGTATTATCGCACAGACTTTCAGTAAGTTTGTAGCTATACCTATGTTCGGATATAATACGTCAAATTGCCCAGTTTTGAGATTCCGACGACCTATTCTGCCTCGAGCTTGATTCGAGAGGCAGGTCAATTCTATTTCGAGTAAATTCATTTAGCTCAATGAATTTCTTAACCCTTGGTTATTTCTTTTAGCGCACATTAAGTGCATTAATTTTTAGGTCGACGTCTTAAGATGACAATTTCAGATTTTTTAATTATTCCCGCTACAGCAGATCATGTGAAATATGCTGTGCAGATTTGTGATGAAATGTTTGAGTCTGCAAAGGCTCGTGGTACAGGTATTGCTCGTCGCAAACCTGAGTATGTAGCGAAAAAAATGGAGGAAGGAAAAGCGGTGATCGCTTTACACCGGGATGGTACATGGGCGGGTTTTTGTTATATCGAGACCTGGGGACATGGAGATTATGTCGCGAATTCGGGACTAATCGTTAATTCTGTGTTTCGTAAAGTGGGGCTAGCAAAGGCTATTAAGAAGCGGGTATTTGAATTGTCGAGAGAGAAGTATCCAAATTCCAAGATCTTTGGCTTGACAACAGGGCTTGCTGTGATGAAGATTAATTCAGATCTGGGCTATGAGCCTGTTACTTACTCTGAACTAACGCAGGATGAAGAATTTTGGAAAGGATGCCAAAGTTGTATAAATTACGACATACTGATGAGTAAGGACCGTAAAAACTGTATGTGTACGGCTATGCTATGGGATCCGGTCGAAAAGGAAAAGGAATTGAAGGAGAAGATACAACGTAAGGCAGAAGCTAAAGAGCGTCTCGATCGTATCGCTAAGAAACAGTCTTTGCTGAAACGTATCGAAGCTAAACTGTGGAAATCAACACGGAAGACTATTTCTGTTTTGTTTGCGCTAAGGAGTAGACCAGTAAAAGGATTTTAGTTCTCTCAAAAGAATACACACTCACGCCAATAAAGAATGTACACATTGTTTAGCGGTATATATAAATGAATAAATAATTTATACGGATGAAAAAAGTAGTTCTAGCATTCAGTGGAGGTTTGGATACATCTTTTTGTTGTATCTATCTTTCTAAGGATTTAGGGATGGAAGTCCACTCTGTTGTTGTAAATACAGGTGGGTTTTCAGCAGAAGAAATAAAGAATATTGAAGCGCGTGCCTATGAGTTAGGTGTTAAATCGCATACTACTATTGATGAAACGGAAGACTATTACCGAGATACAATAAAGTACTTGATTTTTGGTAATGTATTGAAGAACGCAACGTATCCTCTGTCTGTATCTGCAGAGCGTGTGTGTCAGGCTACTGCTATTGCTAATTATGCAAAGAAGATTGGTGCAGCTTGTGTAGCGCATGGATCGACAGGAGCAGGTAATGATCAGGTTCGTTTTGATATGATTTTTAATACGCTGATTCCCGGTGTTGAGATTATTACACCAATTCGGGATCTGAAATTGTCACGCGAAGCGGAGATTGAATACCTTGGTAAGCATGGTTTTCCTTATAGTGCGGAGAAAGCTAAATACTCGATCAATAAAGGATTGTGGGGCACATCGGTAGGTGGTGCTGAAACATTGACCTCTAATCAGTATTTACCAGAATCGGCTTGGCCTACTGCTGTGACTTCTACAGAACCACAGACAATAACGGTTGATTTTGAAAAAGGAGAACCTGTCGCATTGAATGGCAATAAAATCGGCCCGGTAGCCGTAATCCAACAACTACAGGATTTAGCGCAACCCTATGGAATAGGACGTGATATACATGTTGGTGATACGATTATTGGAATTAAAGGACGTGTAGGCTTTGAGGCTGCGGCGCCGTTGATTTTGGTTAAAGCACACCATACGTTGGAAAAGCATACATTGACGAAATGGCAATTGTCTTGGAAAGACCAAATTGCAGGTTTTTATGGCAATTGGATGCACGAAGGTCAGATGCACGATCCAGTGATGCGAGATATCGAAGCTTTTTTGGCATCCTCTCAAGAAACTGTCTCAGGAAGGGTTATTGTTGAATTACATCCTCATAGATTTGTAATCATAGGAATTGAGTCTGCACACGATTTAATGAACAATGAATTTGGTAGCTATGGAGAGATGAATGAAGGGTATACTGGAGATGATGTGAAAGGATTCTCTAAGATATTCGGAAATCAAACTATTATTTGGCACAAAGTAAATAACAAAGGTTAGTGACTAACTGGCTGTTGGAATATACTACTGATTAAATGGATATGGGTGCCGCGTATTAAACGTAGTACCCATTTTTTATGGTTACAATATTGTATTTATGGAAAAGATTAAAGTTGGTATCGTTGGCTCTGCAGGGTATACTGGTGGTGAATTACTAAGAATTCTTGTCTATCACCCCAAAGTCGATATTGTGTTTGCAAATAGTGCTTCAAATGCAGGGAAGAAGGTTTCTGCGGTGCACAATGATCTGCTAGGTGATACGGAAATAAGTTTTACGTCTGATTTCCATTCACAGATAGATGTACTGTTTTTATGCGTAGGACATGGAGATGCATGTAAGTTTTTAGCAACTAACACAGTGGAACCTCATGTTAAAATCATCGATTTATCACAGGATTATCGTCTTAGAGAAAATAGAGGGTATAAGGGAGAACAGTTTGTTTATGGATTGCCGGAATTGAACCGGGAAGAGATAAGATCTGCACATTATTTGGCCAATCCTGGTTGTTTTGCGACGAATATACAGCTGGCATTATTGCCTCTGGCCGCACAAGGAGAGTTGAAAGGTCAAGTGCACGTAACAGCTACAACAGGTTCGACCGGGGCGGGACAAAAACCAAGCCCTACATCTCATTTTTCTTGGAGAAGTGGAAATCTGTCTGCTTATAAATCTTTTGAGCACCAACACCTACAAGAGATATCGGAGTCATTGGATCAATTGCAGACTGGTTTTTTGGTGGACTCGGATAAGTCTTTGATGGACCGTGCTGCGGAACGTATTAATTTTGTGCCTTTACGTGGCGCTTTTCCAAGAGGTATTTTTTCCAGTATTTATGTAGATACAGATTTGACGGAAGAAGGAGCCTATCAGCTTTATGAAGCCTATTATGAGGCGCATCCTTTTACGATAGTTTCACGTGATAATATCGATTTAAAGCAAGTGGTTAATACCAATAAGAGTATCATGCATATTGAAAAGCACGGCGATAAGTTGTTGATCTTGAATGCCACGGATAACCTGTTAAAAGGTGCATCTGGACAAGCAGTCCAGAATATGAATTTAATGTTTGGAATAGAAGAACGCACGGGCTTAAATCTAAAGCCAATAGGATTTTAACTGACTGTCGATTATAATATAAAAAAGGGCTGTATCAAAACTATATGATACAGCCCTTTGTGCTATAGAGAAAAATATTTCTGTTTATTTTTCGTTTTCTTCGCTTATGTCTGTAGAGACAGAGCTGTCTCCAGAACTTCTTCCCTTAACAACGATTTCTTTTTTGTCATCATCCAAATCAACCATGATCACATCATTGGCTTTTAGTTCTCCTTTTAGGATTTCTTCGGCTATGGGATCTTCGAGGTATTTTTGAATAGCTCTTTTCAATGGACGCGCTCCAAAGTTGGTGTCATATCCTTTTTCAGCGATAAACTCTTTCGCTTTGTCTGTTAGCTCAATGGAATGTCCCAATGCTTCAATTCGTCCGAATAAGGATACTAATTCAATATCTATGATTTTGAATATGTTTTCTTTTGTCAATGAATTGAAAACAATCACGTCATCTATACGGTTCAAGAATTCCGGTGCAAAGGCACGTTTCAGAGCCGTTTCAATAACTCCTCTAGAGTGTGAGTCTGCTTGAGTTTCTTTGGCGGAAGTTGTAAAACCTACACCTTGTCCAAACTCTTTTAACTGACGTACTCCAATGTTGGAAGTCATGATGATTATCGTATTTCTAAAATCAACTTTACGACCAAGACTATCCGTTAGCTGACCTTCGTCCAGTACCTGAAGTAGTAGGTTGAAAACATCAGGATGCGCTTTTTCGATCTCATCCAGTAATACTACGGAGTAAGGCTTACGACGTACTTTCTCTGTTAATTGACCACCTTCTTCATAACCTACATATCCCGGAGGCGCTCCTACTAATCGAGATATAGCAAATTTCTCCATGTATTCGCTCATGTCAACTTGAATCAGTGAATCTTCGGAATCAAACATGAAACGAGCCAATTCTTTGGCAAGCTCAGTCTTACCAACCCCAGTGGGACCTAAGAAGATGAATGAGCCGATCGGTTTTCTCGGATCTTTTAATCCTGCACGAGTCCGTTGTATGGCCTTTACTAGTTTTTGTACTGCATCGTCCTGACCAATAATCCGTCCTTTCATGGAGTCTCCCATGTTCAGTAACTTCTGACTGTCGGTCTGGCTAACGCGTTGAACAGGTATGCCGGTCATCATAGAAACTACTTCAGCGACATTGTCTTCAGTGACCGTGTAGCGCTTACTCTTTGTCTCTGTTTCCCAAGCTGCCTTTTCTTTCTCTAGTTCTTCAAGAAGTTTTTTCTCTGTATCTCTAAGCTTAGCTGCTTCTTCGTATTTCTGAGAACGAACAACTTTGTTTTTTTCTACTTTGACCTCTTCGATTTTTTCTTCAATGTCGATGATAGATTGAGGTACGTGGATGTTGGTAAGATGTACTCTCGAACCAGCCTCATCCAATGCGTCAATAGCTTTGTCTGGTAGAAAACGGTCTGTAATGTAACGTGTAGTTAACGTAACACAGGCTTCAATTGCTTCTGGCGTATAGTTGACATTATGGTGTTCTTCATATTTGTCTTTAATACGATTTAAGATTTCGATAGTTTCATCGTGAGAAGCAGGTTCGATCATTACTTTTTGGAAGCGACGATCTAAAGCCCCATCTTTTTCGATAAATTGTCTGTACTCATCCAACGTGGTCGCTCCAATACATTGAATCTCTCCACGCGCTAGTGCTGGTTTGAACATGTTGGACGCATCTAGTGAACCAGAAGCTCCACCTGCACCTACAATCGTATGGATCTCGTCAATGAAAAGAATCACATCAGGAGACTTTTCAAGTTCGTTCATCACGGCTTTCATACGCTCTTCAAACTGGCCTCTGTATTTGGTGCCAGCAACAAGAGATGCTAAGTCTAAAGTGACCACACGTTTGTTGAATAATACACGTGAAACTTTGCGTTGCACAATGCGCAATGCTAATCCTTCGGCAATAGCAGATTTACCAACTCCAGGTTCCCCTATTAAGATTGGGTCGTTTTTCTTGCGACGCGAGAGAATCTGAGAAACACGTTCGATTTCTTTTTCACGGCCTACTATAGGGTCTAGTTTACCTTCTTCAGCAGCACGTGTCAAATCACGTCCGAAATTGTCAAGAACCGGTGTTTTTGATTTGATATCAGAAACTTTTTTCGGAGCGGAGAAATTTTCTTCTTCTGCATAGTCGTCGTCTGGTGTAGACGAACCCGATGCTTCATCCGTAATTGTAGCTTTATTTTGTTCTACTTCGTTCTTGAATAAATCATACGTCACATTATACTGTTGTAAGATCTGTGAGGCAATGTTGTCTTCATCACGTAGGATAGCTAACAGTAGGTGCTCCGTACCAATAATGTCACTTTTGAAGATTTTGGCTTCTAGATAGGTTATTTTCAAAACCTTTTCAGCCTGTTTTGTCAGAGGGACAGATCCTACCGGTGCCCTGGATACCGATGAGCCTTTTACTGCATCCTCAATAGACTGTCGGATTGAACCAGTGTCTACTAATAGATTTCTAAGGATTTTTATCGCCACCCCATCACCTTCTCGAATAAGCCCAAGTAAGAGATGTTCGGTGCCTATATAATCGTGGCGGAGACGTAGCGCCTCTTCGCGACTATAAGAGATCACATCTTTGACTCTTGGTGAGAATTTTGCTTCCATGTAATTACCTTTCTTTCTTTTATTAAACTAAGTTAGAACTTTATAAATGTATGAAATAAATGTAAATCCTAACTTATATTTCTCTATAAATTATCAACAATCAAGCCACATGATAATATCGTCAAAATGGCAGGTCTTTTCCTTTTTATAGAACGTACATCCATGGTCCTTGGCTACAGTGTTTCACAATTAAGGGTGAATTTGGTATCTTTGGGCAATACAAGGAATAATATAAAAGTTTAGGTTCAAAAATATATGTCTGACGAGAAAATAATTTTTTCAATGGCGGGTGTAAATAAAATTTACCCCCCACAAAAGCAGGTTTTAAAAAATATTTATCTATCATTTTTCTACGGAGCTAAGATTGGTGTAATCGGTCTGAATGGCTCAGGAAAATCCTCTCTCTTAAAAATTATTGCTGGACTAGATAAGTCCTACCAAGGAGAAGTTGTCTTCTCTCCAGGCTATTCTGTTGGATATTTAGCGCAGGAGCCAGAGTTGGATCTTGATAAAACAGTGAAGGAGATTGTTGAAGAAGGCGTAGCTGAGATAACGGCTATTCTGAAAGAGTATGAGGATATCAACGAACGCTTTGGATTGCCAGAAGTTTATGAAAATCCGGATGAGATGGATAAGCTTCTCGCTAGACAAGGAGAGTTGCAAGACAAAATCGATGCAACAAACGCATGGGAGCTAGATTCTAAGCTAGAGCGTGCAATGGATGCACTTCGTTGTCCAGAGCCTGATGCGAAAATTGCCAATTTGTCAGGAGGGGAGCGCCGTAGGGTCGCACTTTGTCGTTTATTGTTGCAAGAACCGGATGTGTTGTTGCTGGATGAGCCTACCAACCACTTGGATGCAGAGTCTATTGATTGGTTGGAGCAACATTTGCAACACTATAAAGGAACTGTTATCGCTGTTACACACGATAGGTATTTCTTAGATAATGTAGCGGGTTGGATTTTGGAACTGGATCGGGGAGAAGGGATTCCTTGGAAAGGGAACTATTCTTCGTGGCTTGATCAAAAAGCAAAACGCCTTTCACAAGAGGAAAAGCAGGAGACAAAACGTCAAAAGACTTTGGAGCGTGAGTTGGAATGGGTACGTATGGCTCCAAAAGCGAGACATGCCAAATCTAAGGCACGTTTGCATAACTATGATAAATTGGCTTCGGAGGAAACTAAAGAGAGAGAAGAGAAGTTGGAGCTATTCATCCCGCCAGGACCACGTCTTGGAAATGTGGTGATTGAAGCTGATAATATCTCTAAGGCTTATGGTGACCGCATTTTGTTTGAAAATTTGAGCTTCTCCTTACCTCCAGCAGGTATCGTTGGTATTATCGGACCCAATGGAGCTGGTAAGACAACGTTGTTCCGTTTGATTACTGGGCAAGAAGAGCCGGATACGGGTACTTTTAAAGTTGGAGAGACTGTGGTGTTAGGGTATGTAGACCAGTTGCATAATGATTTAGATCCCGAAAAATCAGTATGGGAAAACATCACTGAAGGGAATGATAATATTATGTTGGGCAACCGTACAACGAATTCGAGAGCATATGTTTCAAAGTTTAACTTTAATGGAGCGGACCAGCAAAAGAAAGTTGGAGTGTTGTCAGGAGGAGAGCGAAACCGGGTACATCTTGCTATCACACTGAAAAAGGCATCCAATGTATTGTTATTGGATGAGCCTACGAATGATATAGACGTTAATACGTTGAGAGCTTTAGAGGAAGGGTTGGAGAATTTTGGAGGCTGTGCAGTAGTGATTTCTCACGATAGATGGTTCTTGGATAGAATCTGTACTCACATCTTGGCTTTTGAAGGGGACTCGCAGGTGTATTTCTATGAAGGGAATTATTCTGAATACGAGGAAAACCGTAAGAAGCGTTTAGGAGATGTTGCTCCAAAACGTATCAAATACAAAAAATTGGTAAAGTAATATGAGTTTAGAGTCAGCAAGGTTATTAGAGGCGATAATAGATACAGCGATAGATGGAATTATTACTATCGATAATAAGGGGCTAGTAGAATCTATTAACCCTGCAGCTCTGACGCTGTTCGGATACGATGCACAGGAGGTGATAGGAAATAATATTTCGATGCTAATGCCTGAGCCTGACCAAAGCCGGCATGATAGCTATATCTCGAATTACAAAGAAACGGGAAGAAAGAAGATTATTGGTATAGGAAGGGAAGTACGAGGAAAGAAAAAAGATGGTACAACTTTTCCCTTTCGACTAGCAGTAAGTGAGGTTTTCTACAAGGACAAGAGTATTTTTACGGGGTTTGTCCATGATTTGACGAAGGAGAAAAAAGCTGAGGATGAGCTTTTGAAGCATACATTGGAGTTGGAAGAGGTGGTGAGGCATCGAACAAAAGACCTGATATCGTTGGTGTCGGAACTGGAAAAGGCTAAAGCAGATGTGAGTAATTCTCTTGAAAAAGAAAAGGAACTCAATCAGTTGAAGTCACGTTTTGTGTCAATGGCTTCTCATGAATTTAGGACCCCTTTAAGCTCGGTGCAGCTTTCGGCCTCTTTGATCGATAAGTATATTGAAAGGCCCGATTTTGAAGCGGTTATGAAGCATACGAATAGAATCAAAGGTTCTGTTCAATTGCTTAATAATATTCTCAACGATTTCCTTTCCTTAGAGAAGCTGGAGGCAGGAGTGGTTGTGGTGAATAAGCAGCATATAAACCTTGTTCATCTAGGTGAAGAGATTTCAGGAGAGATGCAGCTCATCTGTAAGAAGAATCAGCATATTGTTTATCAGCATACGGGGGCCCAGGCGGACTTTTTCCTGGATGCGCATTTGTTGAAAAACAGTATTATCAACCTAGTCTCCAATGCGATTAAATATTCGGGAGAAGATACTTTCATAGAGTTTTCTACAGAAATTACAGATGAATTCTGTACAATAGTGGTCAAAGATAATGGAATAGGTATACCTGTGGAAGATCAAAAAAATCTGTTTGAACCCTTTTTTAGGGCACATAACACGGGGAGTATCCCTGGAACAGGGCTGGGACTGAATATCGTGAGAAGGTATGTTAGTCTTATGGATGGGAAGTTAGAATATTGGTCCGCAATTAATCAAGGGGCTTTATTCCGGATGGTATTCAGCCGTTAGGCTAAAAAAAGTAAAATGCAAATGAAGAAACGGACCATTTTAATTATCGAAGATAATTTAGAAATCAGAGAGGGGAGTGCCGAGATATTAGAGCTGACGGGTGAATATGATATTATTACAGCAGAAAACGGGATGATTGGCGTTGAACTAGCGACCAAACATCATCCTGATTTGATTCTGTGTGATATTATGATGCCTGAATTAGATGGGTATGGTGTCTTGTATATGTTGGGTAAACAGGAGAGTACAATGCATATTCCATTTATTTTTATAACAGCCAAGTCAGAGCGCGTGGATATGCGTAAAGCTATGGAAATGGGAGCAGATGACTATATTGTCAAGCCATTTGATGATATTGAACTGTTGAATGCTATTGAAAGCCGATTAAAGAAAAAAGATAGTTTGGATCTTGCAGCAGGGAACGGTCGATTTTTGAAATTAGAGGAAGAAGAGCAGAATTACCTGTTAGAAAATCTGGTGAAGGAAGCGCGTGTCAAGAAATTTAAGAAGAAGCAGCTGATTTACGGAACAGATGACTCACCTCTCTTTATATATTATGTGGTGAAAGGAAAGGTAAGGAGTTTTCTTAATTATCAGGATGGAAGAGAATTGTCAACCGATATTCACGGAGATGGACATTTTTTTGGGTATGAGTCGATTCTTATGAATGAGAACTATACCGAAAGTACGGCATCGTTGGAGGATTCTGAGATAGCTATGATAAGTAGGGATGTTTTCTTTGAATTGATTTATAGAAAGCCTGGAATTGCTAGCAAATTTATCCGGATGCTTTCTGGAAATATCAAAGAGAAAGAAGAGCAGATGTTAGGGTTTGCTTATGACACTGTTCGGAAGCGAGTGGCAAGTGCATTGATTCAGATCGCACTGAAAAGTACAGAAAACAAAGAAGATGACGAAGTTTTGATTCGTATTTCTCGAGAAGATCTAGCAGCATTTGCGGGAACAGCAAACGAGACTATAAGTCGTATTCTAGCCGAATTTAAGGAAGAGGGGATAATTATAAAGGAAAAAACGGCAATACGAATACTATCGATAAAGGAACTAAAAAAGATAAAACAGTAACAGTGGCTATTAGAACAGATAGCCGCTGTTCTTTTTTAGAATAAGTGATAAGAATCATTTATTTGTTTGTCGGTTTGCATTCGTAATGTGCAGAACTACTGTTAGATTTGAATTATTATACCATAATGAATCAACGGGAGTTATTGCATATATGAGGGTCGTCGCATATAACATAGAAGAATTCGAGAAAGAGTTACTAGCCAAAGCAAATGCTAAGGTGCATGACCTGACTCTGATTTCAAATGGGCTCAACTTTAGTACGATTCATTATACAGAAGGTAAGGATGTGATCATCATCTCTGGACGAGACCTGTTAGATAAAAAGATGCTTGAAGCACTGTGGGAAATCGGAGTTAAAAAAATAATAACCCGCTCGACAAGCTTGGAGCATATCGATATGGAATATGCTTCTGTTCTAAAAATGCATATTGCTAATACCCCCTCTACTGACCAATCTCCAGAAAGTATTGCTTTACAGACTATCTCCAACCTTAATAATTGGGGGAATAAAAGGTGCTTAGGCGAGTCTTGCCATTGTTCTTTCGAATGCGATAAACATACACACACTAAATAATAACACAACTATGGGAGCGGATATGAATTTACTGATTTCAAAATATAATGTGGCAGCACCTCGTTATACGAGTTATCCTACTGTTCCGTTTTGGCAGAATGAAGAGTTTACTCGGGAAGATTGGAGCGTCAGCGTTAAGAATCGTTACGAGGGCTCGAAAGATAAAGGGATTAGTCTCTATATCCATCTGCCTTACTGCGAAAGTTTGTGTACTTATTGTGGCTGTAATACACGAATTACTAAAAATCATGCTGTAGAGGATCCTTATATTACTTCTTTATTGGCCGAATGGAAAATGTATAAAACATTATTGGGTAAGGGGTCGTTAAAAGTAAGTGAAATACATCTCGGTGGTGGAACACCAACATTCTTTACGCCACATAATTTGAAGCGCTTAATTGAAGGGATTTTGGAAGGGAACGAAAAGAGTGAAGATGCTTCATTTTCATTTGAGGCGCATCCGGCCAATACTACAGAAGCGCATTTAAAGACATTGTATGACTTGGGTTTTCGGAGACTCAGCCTTGGTATACAGGATTTTGATGAAAAGGTCCAAGCGATTATTAATAGGCATCAAACTATAGAAGAGGTGACTTATGTGATGGATCGCGCACGGGCTATTGGCTATGACTCTATCAATTTTGACCTTATTTATGGTTTGCCACTGCAGACTATGGAGTCTGTTCGTGAGACAATAGCGTTGTCTCTGGAGATGTCTCCAGATCGAATATCGTTCTATAGTTATGCTCACGTTCCATGGATTAAACCAGGGCAACGAAAGTTTACAGAACATGATCTTCCTGAGGGAGAGCAAAAACTCGGATTATATAAGATGGGGAAGGCGATGATACAGGAGGCTGGGTATGAGGATGTAGGTATGGATCATTTTGCAAAGGTGGATGATGCTTTATTTTTAGCCGCACAAGACGGGACACTGCATCGGAATTTTATGGGATATGCTGATCGGTATACACCGTTGATGATCGGATTGGGAGTTTCGTCGATCAGCGACTCTTGGACTGCTTTTGCACAAAATGTAAAAACGGTAGAGGAGTACCACACATGTATCAATGCAGGTGAGCTTCCTGTTTTTAAAGGTCATCTGCTAGATGAAGAAGACCTTGTGGTGAGAGCTTATATTTTGGACATGATGTGTAGAGGACGTGTTGTATTAAAGGGAAACAAAATAGATCGTAAGATTAAAGAGAGATTGGTACCTTTAATGGACGATAACTTGGTACAGATTGATAGAGATGAGGTGCGTATCACGGATATTGGGAGATCCTTTTTAAGAAATGTATGTATGGCTTTTGACGAAAGGTTGCAAAAGACAAAAGAAAGAGATAATTTGTTTAGTCAAGCGATTTAATATTATATGGCAGAGCATAGCAGTTTGATTACTAAAACGAAGTGTTACCATTGTGGGGATGCTGTTGAGCAAACTCCCTATGTGTTGAACGACCACCAATTTTGTTGTCTAGGCTGTCAGACTGTTTATCAGATTTTAAATGAAAACGATCTGCAGAGCTATTACCGATATAATAGTCATCCTGGGAAATCCCAACAGGCGCAAAAGGAAGATCTGAGTTATTTGGATGAACCTAACATCGTTGCCAAATTGGTAGATTATCAAGATGACGAAATTGCAGTGATCACTTTTTATGTTCCTGCGATTCACTGTAGTTCTTGTATTTGGCTATTGGAGAATCTGTTTAAATTGAATCCGTCTGTAAAATCTTCGAAGGTTGATTTTATGAAACGACAAGCTAGTATTACATTTAGTAAGAATGAACTGTCTTTAAAAGAGTTAGTACAGCTACTTCATAATATAGGATATGATCCAAAGATAACATTGCAGGATGTTATAAAGGAAGGGAAGAAGATAAACCAGAATGGATTAATCAGCAAAATCACGGTTGCGGGATTCTGTTTTGGTAATTCTATGATGATTAGCTTTCCAGAGTATTTTGGAATGGCTGAATTTGAGCGCGAATATTCCGCTTTCTTCGGTTATATGAATCTAGCGTTTGGACTCCCTGTGTTATTATATAGTGCTTCCGATTATTTTCGTTCTGCTTGGTATAGTCTTAAGCAAAGAAGGCTAAATTTAGATGTTCCCTTAGCATTAGGGATTTTTGTTTTGTTTTTCCGTTCTGCGCTTGAAATTTTGACACAAAGTGGCGCTGGTTTCATAGATACATTATGTAGCCTTGTGTTTTTTATTTTAATAGGTAAATGGGTGCAGGAAAGAACATACTATCATATTTCCTTTGAAAGGGATTATAGGTCTTACTTTCCCGTAGCAGTCACTGTTTTGAATGAAGAAGTGGAGAAGCCGACTCCTATTGCCGATTTAAAAGTAGGAAATCGTATTCTGGTTCGCAATAATGAGATTATTCCTGCAGACGCCATATTGCTCAAGGGCGATGCGTTGGTCGACTTTAGTTTTGTGACAGGAGAAAGTAAGCCTATTACGAAAACATTGGGAGAAGTGGTGTACGCAGGTGGGAGGCAGACTGGTGGAGCGATTGAGCTAGAGGTTGTAAAAGCGGTGTCGCAAAGTTATCTCACAAAGCTATGGAATAATGAAAGCCTCAAGGCCTATGAGAGAAAGTTTGAAACTTTTGTAGGTGTAATAAGTAAATATTTTACAGTAGCGCTTGTGTCTATCGCGCTACTGGCCGCAATATTTTGGATACTAGGTAGTGCTCCTGATAGAGCATGGGCAGCATTTACGGCTGTGCTTATCATAGCATGTCCTTGTGCTTTGGCATTGAGTTCGCCATTTACATTAAGTGCAGCTCTTAGTATTTTCGATCGGAATAAAATGTACATTAAAAACACCTCAGCAATAGAGCAGATGGCGGCTATAGATACTGTGGTTTTTGATAAGACAGGTACGATATCATCTCCCAGTGCTTCTACGATGTGTTTTGAAGGGAATTTGTCTAAATTGGAACGGGACTTAGTATACTCCTTGTGCAGGAATTCGAATCATCCATTAAGTCGGGAGATTATAAAATGGTTGGGACCTAGTAATGTCTTGCCGATTAAAGAATACGAGGAGTTTGTAGGGAAAGGACAGTCGGCGTCTTATTTGGATTATCGTATTATGGTAGGGAGTGCTTTGTTTACAAATGTTAAGTATTCCGAAGTGGAAGGATCGGTAGTGTATGTTGTAGTCAATGAGACTGTAAAGGGAGTTTTTACATTGGAGCAGTCTTGGAGAGAAGGATTGAATGAGGTTATTGGTGCGCTAAAAAAGAATTACGAATTACATCTTATATCTGGAGATAATGAACGTCGAGCAGAAGCTTTACGTTTGATTTTCCCAACTAATGCGACACTATTATTTAATCAAACGCCTAATGATAAGTTGTTGAAAATAGATAGCTGGCAAAAAGAAGGCAAAAATGTCTGTATGCTGGGGGATGGTTTGAATGATGCAGGAGCTCTGCGCAAAGCAGACTTGGGGATTGCTGTTTCGGATGATATCAATAACTTTTCGCCAGGTTGTGACGCCATTTTGGATGGAGTGTCTTTTGAAAAATTACCTGACTTTTTTGCTTTTAGTAAAGATGCGGTTAAGGTTATTAAAATGAGTTTTGTAATTTCGTTGTTGTATAATGTGGTAGGGATAAGTTTTGCTGTCCAGGGAACAATGTCTCCTTTGTTTGCTGCAATCTTGATGCCTATTAGTACTGTAACTATTATTTCCTTTACAAGCTTAATGACGAGATGGTACGGGAAGAAGAGAAGTCTTATTTAATAATATATAAGTATGTCTATTATTTTTTTCTTAATCGGGTGTAGCATTTTTATAGCACTTATTTTTTTAGGAGCTTTCTTTTGGGCCAATAGGACGGGACAAAATGAGGATACTTATACTCCATCTGTACGTATTCTTTTCGATGACGAGGTGAAAGCCGATGTCAAGACACCAGAAAAAAAGTAAACCTTTTCTTTTTCCTCTTTTTCGTTGATGGTTCGCTAGAGCATTCTTTTTACTCCCAGGTATCTGCTTTAAATTTTATAGAGATTATCCAGGGCTATAATAGAAGGTTTATAGAGGGCTCAAATCCGTCGTCATCCTGCCTGATAGTAGCATTAATATAGCTTTTATGCAGTCCATAGTATCTATGTGTACTCTTTATTTCAATTTTATTGTTCAATGTTCCAGCGGTTTATGCTGTTTTCTGTAAAACAGGTTGTGCTATGCC